>NZ_CEYNSH010000009.1:0-14875 GCF_982872775.1 Psychrosphaera sp.
TTTTTTTATTTAAACTGATTACTAATCCAAACCGTCTGATACGGGCTCAACATCAACTCTCCGGTTATATCTAGAATCTCATCGCCAGATATCAAATCCCACCAGCCGTTATTTATGATTAAATTAAGCTCTGACAAGCGCAGCGCTGTGGCTTGATGACTCATGTTACTGATGCAAAAAATACTTTGTTGGCGGTCGGCACTTTGTCGCCAAAAACCAAATAATTCAGAGCCTAAATGCAAAACAAATTGCACGGCGTTGGGGTGAAAGGCTGGCTGTTTAATTCTTATCGCTATAAGTGCTTTCATCCGCTCGAGGACTTTGTGATGTTCATTAAATTTGTTGGCCAAGGCACTTTCTAATTCGTGATGCTCCCAGTTGTGACGGTTAATAGAGCGGTTCTGACTGGTGTGACGTACCTTGTCGTAGTCATTTCTCGTGCCAATCAACGAGTGAATGTAGATACCTGGCACACCTTCTAAACCAAGCATGACAGAATGCGCACACAAGAATCGTTCAAGTCCCCAAACATCTTCTCCATCTACTGTTCCTTGTAAAGCATCAAACAACGCAATGTTTATTTCGTAAGGCTTTTGCTCACCTTGTTCACCGGTTCGCCATGACACTCGTCCGCCTCGAGCGGTCATGGTATTCACTAAGGTGTTAATTTCGGTTTCACTAAGCAGTCCTTCTGCTGGTCGCAGTCCAATTCCATCGTGAGAAGCGATAAAGTTAAAATAAAAGGTGCCGTTTTGCGACGGTGGCATACTCATCAGCCAGCGTTTTAAATACTGACAGTTGCCTGTCACCAAAGCGTTAACCAACAGTGGTGGTAGTGAAAAGTTATAGATGGCATGGGCTTCGTTGGCGTTACCAAAATAAGTCAGGTTTTGGCTGTTTGGAATGTTTGTTTCGGTGATCAGCAAAGCGTCTTTGACAGTGTGCTCAAGCAAAGTACGCAACAACCTAATGACCTCGTGAGTATGAGGTAAGTTGATGCAACTGCTACCGACAATTTTCCATAGAAACGCGACAGCATCGAGTCTAAATATTTTTATCCCAGCATCGAGGTACTGCCGAATTATTGAAACAAACGTGAGTAATACTTCGGGGTTACGAAAATCCAAGTCCACTTGGTCATGACTAAAAGTACACCACACGTGTTTCATCCCGCGACTCGTTTGTGTTGGCCTCAACAAAGGACTGGTTCTTGGCCGGACAACTTGCGATAAATCATCGTCTAATTCGGCGGTAAAAAAGTAATCGGCGCCCTTGCCCTCGCCTTTTATAAAGTTTTGAAACCAGGCACTACGACTGGAGCAGTGGTTTATGACCAAATCGGCCATCACTTTGTGAGTAATGGATAAGTCAGTTATATCTTGCCAATCACCTAAGCTTTCATTCACTGACGAATAATCTATAACCGAAAAACCATCATCCGAGCTGTAAGGAAAAAACGGTAAAATATGAACACCATTGATAACGCCATCCAAGTACTGATGCACAAAAGACGTCAGTGTCTTTAATGGTTTTTCGCCTTCCTTTTGAATGGAGTCACCATAAGTGATCATAATGATGTCTTGTTCGGACCAATGATTTTGAAAAGGAATTGGCTCATGAAAGCTCTCTGCCGTCCTCATTTCCGCCAGTAACCGGTCTGCTAAACCGTCTAAATCTTGAACCGTCTCAACATCTTGGTAAATGACGTGGAGTTGTTGCACCAATTTAAGTTTGAGATCACTTAAGGACATCGTTGTGTCACCTTAGGCAGTTGCCAAACGAGGTTTTCTCAAATAGCCTGAGAACTCTTGGTAATCGAGTTCTACCGCCTCTTTCAGTTCGTCGAGTACTGTTGGCACAGCGCTAACTACACGACTCCACGATGGAATAAATGGCGTTTGCATTGGATTGGCATTAAATAACTCGCCCGCTTCCATGATGTTTTTGGCAAACATTTCAACGGACTTTTCTTCCAGGTGAATATCCAAATCTAAACCATTAATTAAAGCATCACTTCGATACGTCTCAATGTAATCTAAGGCGATTCGAAAGTACGTTGCTTTTATAGTCCGCATGTTTTCGGAATTTATCACATAACCTTGTGTCGCTAATTTTCTAAACAGTGCTTTGGTAATATCGATAGACATTTTCGATAACCCACCGTCGGTGTTTTCAAAAGACACATCCTGGTGTTTGTGGTCATAGTTATCGGCTATATCAACTTGGCAAATACGGTTGGTACCATAATTTCGGTGCATTTCTGACAGTACACCGATTTCCAAACCCCAGTCACTTGGGATTCGCAGATCATTTAAGACATCTCTGCGGAAAGAAAATTCACCTGACAAGGAATAGCGGAAGCTATCCATGTACTCGAGGTATTCGTTGTAACCTAAGACCTTTTGTAATGCTTTGAGAAGGGGTGTGACTAACAAACGGGTTACTCGGCCATTAAGTTTATCTTGTGCGACTCTGGCATAAAAACCCTTGCTGAATTCAAAGTGTAATCTTGGATTGGCTACTGGATAGATTAATCGCGCTAACAATTGGCGGTCATAGGTGACGATATCGCAGTCGTGAAGGGCGACGGCTTCGGCTTGTTCTGTGGCTAAGGTATAACCCATGCAGTACCAAACATTTCGACCTTTTCCTAACTCAGTGGGAGCTAAACCCATTTTATCCAATTTCTTATGCAGCTTTTGTAATCTTGGACCGTCATTCCACAAAATTCGATGAGGTTGTGGTAAAACATCAAAAAACGACAGTGCATGTTGATACTCTTGCAAAGACGCCCGGTCGAGTCCAATCACTATTTGGTTGAGATAAGGGACATTGGCGAGCTGTCTTACTATTCGGGCTAACGCCGGCCCTTCTAGCTCCGAGTACAACGAAGGTAGAATTAAGCCTAGTGGTCGCTGCTTACCAAACTCGATTAATTCGGCTTCTAACGATTCAGTACTGCGATTGGTAAGATTGTGCAGGGTCGTTACGACGCCATTTTGATAAAAATCAGCCATTACTTAACTCCTCGTGCTCCCGCACTTTTGTTGAAATTCGTCTAATAGAAAGCTCATCGTCTCGGCCCAGCCTTCGGGCCCATATTGTTTTGATTGAATGAGTCGGCAACAGGGTTTTAGTTTTACGAAGCCGTGTTTTGGGGATTTGATTTGCACCGCAATGTCCGCGGCTTCTAACATAGCACTGTCGTTGTAGCTATCACCAAGCGCGACAGTGACTATTCCGTTAACAGAGCTCGTATCGAAGTTGAGGCTTGTCTTTTCTGTGGCACCAACACCTTGGAGCTGAGAGACTGGCTGGGTATATTCATTTTCGTATTGCGCTGTGAGCCAATTCATGGCGTGTGCTTTATCTGATTGCCCACCAATATGAATGAAGCGCCCTCCTTCTAAAAGCTTGGCACCACGCTCAGAGATGTAAATTGCCAACTGCTGTTTTTGACGCTCATTACCAAGCCATTTGATAGGCTCACTGAACTGCTTTTTAGATGCAAGAAGAGCTTCTTCTTTTGATAACCCAGTCTCTTGTGCAATTTGGCTTGAACTCATTTGTGAAAATCCAATAAAGGCATCACAGAGTCCCGAGGGAAGTTGATTTAGATGATCCAACCAATGTTCACGACTCGGTACAAAGGCTTTTACCCAATAATCACCCTCAACGGTTGTTTCAGCAGGCTGCTCCCTAAAATAACCAATGGGAATATAAACTGCTGCGCCGTTTTCAACGATGAAAGGAGTCACTAGCTTTAACTTTCCATATAACTCTACCAACTCTGCGAATGTTTTACTGGTATTGGCAACAACCGGAATACATTGGTTTTCTAATTTGGCCAGAAGAGGCTTGGCCGCATCAAAGTTGTAATCAAAATGGTCCAGCAAAGTCCCGTCTAAGTCACTAAAAACCAACATATTAGGCTGTTCAGATGCGGTCAAAGAGGTGACTTTCCGGCTTGAATCAAGGATAAAAACCTCATCAAATCTTTGGGTATTCTTGCAGGTGTGCTGTGTTAGCCGTTGAAAATAAGAAATAAATCGTTTGATCTGATCTTTACTCATCAGCTTGTTGTCGGCCTTAGTAACACTGAGTGCTAAGTGCTTTTCTTGTTCGTAACGCCATTCCAGCACACAATCAAAGTTCGGCGCTTTGAGCATCACCCATTGATCAACTAACTCATACAATGGCAAAAACGTTTCTTTTAATACCCAATTAGCATGCGTTCGCCAAATCGCGTCTGGGTCTTGTTGTGCTTCTAGCGTATTTACCGGCTGAGCTAATTGCGATGATACCTGAGGAACACTGCCCCAACACCAACCTTCAATTAACACCAAATCCACTGACTCATCGACAACAGGCCACTCGGGTTGAGGTAAAACATCGTCGGTCGCTTTATCAAATTTGGGTACTGAAAATCCTTTGTCTCCCTGCTTAAGTCGATGCAAGGTGGATGTCAGTAACGTCATATCGTGTGTGCCAGGTACGCCTCGAGTTTGAAACAGTGGGTGGACCCGCTCGGCGAGCTCTGATCTTTTTTGACGAGAAAGGTAAAAGTCGTCCAGTGACAAGGTCACAACATTAAGTGGTTTATTGGTACTTTTGGCTGTTTTTTTCAGGTAAAAATCGATAAAGGATACTAAGGTGCTTTTGCCTGATCCCTGGCAGCCATTAATACCGACAAAGAAACATTGAGGCGCTTCATTTTGGTGCTTTATTATTCGATTTATTAAAGGGACGTACCAATTGAGTGCATTTTCATAAAACGACTCTGATACTCTATTTTCCCTAATAAAGGCCTGAATTATCTCGCCTTTCACCTGTTTACCTCCTAAATTACGGTTTTTTCCGTATAGATATGCGCAATCACATGAAGAGTGTTTCAACTTATATGCCAGTGAATTTTTTCAGCGAATAAATCAGGTCCTGCTATTCTTGAATGACGATTGTTGGCGCAATTTATTTAGCCGTTAATTTTTCTGTTTGAGTTGAGGAGAAAGTGTGATGAGTTGGTTTGTGGTCCTGTTGGCATTAATAAGTGGTCATGCTGTCGCAGGCGCTAATCCTTTTGAATCTGATGTCTCAGAATCGACCAATTTACCACTACCAGAACCTACAGAGTGGGAACTAAAAGAACAAAAAGCTCGTTATTCTGTATATGTCAGCGATGTATTAAATTCAGATTTTGATGCAACGAAAGCAGAGGTAATGCTGGCGATGCCCATACAAAAAGCGTTGAAATACTTTCCACAGAAGAATCAATGTTGGAGTTGGATAAATCGTTGTAAGCTATCCCAAACATTACGGGCATTAAGTGAAACCCAAAGTCTGGTCTACACCATAATAGATATGCCTTGGCCGCTGAGTGATCGTGACTTTGTCTTCCTTACTGAAATGGAGGGCTCTACAGCACTAACTAGCTCCGATGAGTCGGGTATCGATGCCAAAATAAAATTGATTTTTGTTCCCTCTCAAGCCCACGTTGAAACCGCTCATTTACACAAAAAGAAAGGTTTAGTAAGGGGTTTTTCTCACGCTACTTATGAATTAAAGGCACTCGATGAAAACCAAACAAAACTCACTATGTTTATGCACACAGAATTTGGCGGTAATGTTTCTGCTGGTTTAATCAATTCAAAGTTAGTTAAAGAACTAGAAAAAGACGTTAAGACTTTAATAAAAATGACCAACCAAATGAAAAAGCAAAAAACCTAATAGCATTGGTTAAAAAATGCTAGAATGTCGAAGTTAATTTTCCTTCCAAATAGCCTGTAAAAGGCGAGCGAGTAATCATCTTGAACACCAGCGCAAACCAGACTGCATTTAGTAGCCTGCAATTAAAGAACGAGTTACTAGACACTTTATCTAGCCTTAATTTCACGGCAATGACCGACATTCAAAAGCAAAGTCTTCCTGCGATAATTGAAGGTAAAGACGTCATCGCTCAAGCCAAAACAGGTTCAGGAAAAACCGCGGCGTTTTCTTTAGGTCTACTTCAAGCCTTAGACGTAAAGCGATTTCGCGTTCAATCATTAGTGCTTTGTCCAACTCGTGAATTAGCCGACCAAGTAGCCAAGGAAATTAGAACCCTAGCCCGCGGTATTCACAACATTAAAGTTCTTACACTTTGTGGCGGTACGCCTATGGGGCCTCAAATTGGCTCTTTGGAACACGGGGCGCATATCTTAGTTGGAACACCTGGTCGTATAGAAGACCACTTAAGCAAAAACCGTATCGATTTATCTGAGCTTAAAACCTTAGTCTTAGACGAAGCCGACCGTATGTTGGAAATGGGCTTTCAGTCGGCCATGGATGCGGTTATAAATGCGGCACCAACCGATCGTCAAACGCTATTATTCAGTGCAACCTTTGAAGCCAACGTAAAAACGATTGCAAACAAGTTCTTACGCGATCCAATTATGGTGAAGGTAGAGTCAAACCACGATACCTCAACCATCAACCAGTCATTTTATGAAATCACTGACAACGAAGAGAGGTTAGCGGCAACTGAATTATTGCTGATGAAACACCAAGCCAAATCTGCCGTGGTCTTTTGTAATACAAAAAAAGAAACCCAACTTGTTGCAGACGATCTATATGACCTTGGTTTTGATGTTGCGGCATTACATGGTGACTTGGAACAACGTGATCGCGACCAAGTGTTAAGCCAGTTTAGTAATGGTAGTCGCACGGTATTGGTGGCCACTGATGTTGCAGCTCGCGGTTTAGATATAAAAGATTTGGAGTTAGTAATTAATTACCAACTTGCCCACGACACTGAAGTACATATTCACCGAATTGGTCGAACAGGCCGAGCAGGACAAAAGGGTGAAGCAGCAAGCCTTGTTGGCCCAAATGACGGTTACAAAGTTGGTCTGATTGAAGATTACTTAGACAAAACCATTTCGTATTCACCTTTACCAAGCGATTCTGTTTTACAAAACAAAGTCGTCAAAGCTTCAATGCGTACTATCAGAATTAATGGCGGTAAAAAGCAAAAAATTCGCCCTGGTGATATTCTTGGTGCATTGACTTCAAATGATGGCATTCAAGGCGATGACATCGGTAAGATCAATATGTTCAGTATGTACAGCTATGTTGCTGTGGATAAAAACGTTGCGAAGAAAGCTGCCAAGCAGCTTGAAGAAGGTAAATTAAAAGGTAGAAAATTTAGAGCTTGGTTGCTCCGATAAAGCCAAAACCCCCAGCCACGACCAGTGATTTTAAATCTTTAAAAAACGATTACAAAAAACCCCGTTATTAAACGGGGTTTTTATTAATTACTAAAGCAGATTATGCTTTTGTACGAGAAGCACGCTTACGCTCAGCTTCCGTTAAGAACTTCTTACGAATACGGATGTTCTCAGGTGTGATTTCTACTAACTCGTCATCGTCGATGAACTCAAGCGCTTGCTCAAGCGTCATGATGATAGGCGGTGTAAGAACCTGTGCGTCATCTGTACCAGATGCACGAACGTTCGTTAACTGCTTACCTTTAAGGGCGTTAACGGTAAGGTCGTTATCACGGCTGTGAATACCGATGATCATACCTTCGTATACTTCAGTACCGTGACCGATCATCATACGACCACGTTCTTGAAGGTTAAATAGTGCGTTAGTCAGTGCTTTACCTGTTGCGTTCGCAATCAATACACCGTTCTTACGAGCACCGATCTCTCCACCTTTGTGCGGACCATACTCCATGAACGTGTGGTAAAGAAGACCAGAACCAGAAGTCAATGTCATGAACTCAGTTTGGAAACCAATCAAACCACGGCTTGGCATGATGAAGTCCATACGGATACGACCTTTACCATCTGGCGCCATGTCAGTAAGTTCAGCTTTACGAAGGCCCATGTTTTCCATGATTGAACCTTGGTGCTCTTCTTCAACGTCAATTGTTACTGTTTCGTATGGTTCTTGAATTTCACCGTCGACTTCACGCATGATAACTTCAGGACGTGATACCGCTAATTCGTAACCTTCACGACGCATGTTCTCGATTAAGATACCTAAGTGTAATTCACCACGGCCTGAAACACGGAACTTGTCCGGATCTTCAGTTTCTTCAACACGAAGTGCAACGTTGTGTACTAATTCGTTTTGTAAACGCTCAAGAATGTTACGTGAAGTAACGTATTTACCTTCTTGACCAGCGAATGGAGAAGTATTTACTTGGAACGTCATTGTTACTGTTGGTTCGTCAACAGAAAGTGCCGGTAGTGGCTCAACTTCTGTAGGACAACAAATAGTGTCAGAAATCTTAAGTTCACCAAGACCTGTGATCGCGATGATGTCACCTGCAGAGGCTGAATCTGCTTCATAACGCTCAAGACCTAAGTAACCAAATACTTTACCAACTTTACCGTTATGAATGTTGCCAGCGGCGGTTTGAACCGTTACTTGTTGACCAGGTTTAACCGTACCACGCATGATACGACCAACACCAATAACACCTAAGTAAGAGCTGTAATCAAGCTGAGAAACCTGCATTTGGAATGCACCGTCAACATCTACTTCAGGAGCAGGAACTTGGTCAATGATTGTTTCGAACAATGGCGTCATGTCTGTGCCTTGTTCATCTTCGTCATTAGAAGCCCAACCGTTTAGTGCTGATGCGTAAACAACTTGGAAGTCTAATTGTTCGTCTGTCGCACCTAGGTTATCAAATAGGTCGAAAACTTGGTCCATAACCCAATCAGGACGAGCACCAGGCTTGTCGATTTTGTTGATTACAACGATTGGCTTTAGGCCTTGGGCGAAAGCTTTTTGAGTTACGAAACGCGTTTGAGGCATTGGACCTTCTTGCGCGTCAACGATAAGTAGCACAGAGTCAACCATTGACATTACACGTTCTACTTCACCACCGAAATCGGCGTGTCCCGGGGTATCTACGATGTTTACACGGTAACCGTTCCAGTCGATTGCAGTGTTTTTAGCAAGAATCGTAATACCACGTTCTTTTTCGATGTCGTTCGAGTCCATGACTCGCTCGTCTAAATCTGTACGTGAGTCTAACGTACCTGATTGTGCTAGTAGTTTATCAACTAGGGTGGTTTTACCGTGGTCAACGTGCGCAATAATCGCTACGTTTCTTAGACCCTTACGGTCATTTGGCTGGCTCATGTGTTTTCCTCAACAAGGGTGGAACGCCACTTTATATTTCAAAGTAAGTTTCCGAATTTATCTTCTAACTGACCACAATTGGACTGTTAAAAAGCGTAGTTTAGAAACCAAAATGTTAAAAATTTTGCGACGGGATTCTATCTGGCGCGGGATTATACATGAAAGGACAAGAGATTGAGTGATTAAATTAAAAATAGACCAATTTATTTACAATACGTGGTAGATTTTTAATCAAATATGCTTAAACTACTTTGGACGGACAGGGAGTAGTAGGTGTGATGAAGGAAAGCTCATTCAATTTTATGCAAGAAGTCTTTGGCACTGTACTAAGCTACAGCCTTGATTTATTTGCTTATCTTGATGCCAATAATAAATATCAATATATCAGCCAAAGTTATGCCGACTTTTACGGTCTAAATGCGAGTGATCTAATCGGCTGTACCCCAGAACAAGTATTCGATCTTTCCACCTACGAGCAAATTGTTAAGCCCAATGTCGAAAAGTGCATGACATCTGGCAAACCAGTCCACTTTAAATCCTGGATTCAAGCCAAAAACAGCATTAGCCTCAGTTATTTATATATCAGTTACCTTCCTCATATAAGTACCACCAGCAACGAAGTCGTCGGTATTATTGTTATTGCCAAAGATGTGACCGAGTTCAAACGAGCAGAGGGTCTATTGTCACGCTCTGCAAATACCGATGCGTTAACAAATATTCCCAACCGGCTTTATCTCAATAAGCAACTTCAAAACCTATGCTTTAATGAAGAGGAAGAGCAACCGCCATTTGCATTATTGTTCTGTGATTTAGATGGTTTTAAACATGTCAATGACGATCATGGTCACGCTGTAGGTGACAAAGTACTCAACTTAGTGGCTGCACGTCTAAAACAACAAATAAGAAACAACGACATTATCGCTCGCTACGGTGGTGATGAGTTTGTTGTCCTGATCTCTGATCCAAGTGATGGCGAAAGAGTCGTTGATAAGGTGAAAGAAAAAATAATTAACTCCATTACTCAACCATTCAGCCTATCAGGCCACACCATTAATATAGGCGTCAGTATAGGGATTGCGCGCTACCCAACCGATGGTATGGATCCTGAATCTCTCTTAAGCCTCGCCGATAAAGAAATGTACAATAGTAAAAATTCGCTTCGTTAATGGTGGAAATTTAACGACAGGACGTCTAAATTTAAATGGTGTGACAGAGCTATCGCTCTGTTTTTTTTAGTCCAACAAATTAGAAGTCATCATGAATGTAGAGTTTATTAATCCGTTTTTGAGTTCATTAATGAACGTTCTTGAAACTATGGCAATGACCAAGTTAGAGCCTGGTAAGCCAAGTTTAAAAAAAGAAGAGACTTCTCGCGGTGATGTTTCGGGCATTATTGGCATGGCGGGTCCGCAAACAAAAGGCTCGTTATCAGTGACCTTTCAAGAAGAGCTCGCGCTATCCATCATGGAAAAAATGCTTGGTGAGCGCCCTGACTCACTCAATGAAGAAGTGACCGATATGGTTGGTGAGATTACCAATATGGTAACTGGAGGGGCCAAGAACATGCTTGGTGATAAAGGGTATGACTTTGATATGGCAACACCAACGGTTGTCTCTGGAAAAAACCACACTATCACCCACCAATGCGAAGGGAAGACATTAATCATCCCCTTCACATCAGAATCGGGCAATGCTTACATCGAAGTCTCTTTTGATGTTATAGCTAAATAGGCTTTGTCGGCTTTTTTGTCCGTTGTCTCTGACGGTGAGAATAACAGCACAGAATTGTTCTCACCGTTGCCAAAGGTTGATTCATACTTATTAAACCGTTCATTAAACGTCATCACCAAACGGCCATTTACTAGTTCATATCGAGTCAAACTACTTCCCGCCGCTTTCATTGAAAAGAAAATATAAGCGCGACCAGACCCCTCAAATGTTGTTGCCATTTCCACCGGAACACCTTGCTCCGTTGCCGTAATTGTTAGCTTGCCATTAAATTTATCGACATACTTACGTACCTGTTTATCGCGTATAAAGGACTCTGTCGGCATAGTAAATGTCATCTTTTTCAAAGTCTGGCCATTTTGTTCGACATTTTCTATCTGTTCTAACTCGGCGTGAGTCAATAAACTATTGATGGATGAAATAGGTGAGAATATACGGTTGATTGTGTTTGTACTCACTTCTCGAATTGCATCTATCGTGGGAGTGTCAGCCTCTTCATCTTCTACCTTTGACGCGGCTTCTAGTTTGATGGCTGTAGTCACGTCTTTGTCATAAGAAATAGTTAAGCCATTAGGGTTTTCACTAATATAAAAACCAACAGTGCCCACTGACTCGCGTGGCTCACCATCAAACTCTTCTATATCGCGAAATGAAACTTGTAAATTACCAGAAACGGGGTGGGTAGTAGATACTTCTTGAATAACTTGTTGTAGCTTTTCAACCGTCAACTCTGGACTTTTCTCACTGATTACTGAAGCAGTAGATACTTGCACATCATTCACTTCAGACATCGCCTGCGTTGACTCATTACTGAGTACTTGTGAACTTACCATCAAGCACAATACTGATGCTATTGCAGTGGTTTTGGAAGTGTATCTGGGTGATGGCACGATTGAGGAACACGACACCCACTTCTTTTTGGAACGAATTAACTTTTCAAACATTACAATGCAACTCCCTTTATGAATCTGACTAACTAACAGACGTGTAGTATGGTGAATAGTTCACGAACTAGTTGTAAATATTCGTAACAAAATACGCAAGTAGTTATACAAAAGTCTCAATTAAATTCAGTTTATTGTCCAATAACAAAAATCGAGCTTGGTAACCTTGTTTAATATAACCAACTTTAGGGCCTTGTTCGATAGGGGATGTAGACAAATAATCAGCAGGAAAACAGCTGGCCATTTTCAAAACTTCGGGTAAAGGTATATTTGTGTGTTCAACACTATTTTGTACTGCGGAAAGCATGGTTAAATGCGCTCCTGCCAAGGTGCCTTCGCTAGTTGTTAATTTGCCATCTTTTTCGGTTAACGTTTCACCAAACAACTGAAAAGACTTTGCCTGCGATGTTTTAGTCATCATGCCCTTATTTTCAGCCACATGTTTGGCTTCATTCATTAACGGACTGGCATAGACACCAGAAGTAGCCATAGCATCAGATACTAAAAATAAACGCCCCGAGCCCACTGCCTTATTTTCATTTTTTAGTCGCCAGGCTAAATAACCATTTCTATAGTCAACATGATGTCCGTCGAGAATGATCCCTGCGTAAACACTTTCCTCTAACAAGGCGGTCCCTACAGCACCGGGCTCTCTTCCTGTCATTGCCGACATCGCATTAAATAAATGCGTAAAGCAAGTTGCCCCCGCTTTGACGTATTTTTGTATTGTGTCAGCATCCGCGTTTGTATGCCCTATCGATACAAGCCAATTATTCGCTAATAAAAATTCTAAGTCCGATAGGGACATCGACTCTGGCGCAATGGTTATTTTTTTAATGCCTAGGTCTGTGCGCTTATACAAAGAGCGCTCACGTTCTGTCATAACTCTGACGAACTGCTTTGGATGAACCCCTTTTTTGACGACGCTTAAATGTGGGCCTTCAAAATGAATCCCCAATATTGAGCGGTTATTCCTTATTGTGGCAGAAACCGCGTCTGCGGCTTGTTCCATCACGCCGATATCATCTGTGATCACTGTTGGTAAAATATACCCCGTTCCGGCTCTCATATGAGCTTGGCTAATCGTTTCTAATGCATCAACGGTTGGCGAGTTATTAAATAAAACCCCGCCGCCGCCATTGACCTGTAAATCGATAAAAGCAGGGACAACCAATCCTTTCAGATGTCGTCCAGATGATAGGACTTCTTCCTGTTCAGCCAAGGTTGGTGATGAAGTTACCTCGGAAATATTACCGCCTTCCACCTTGATAATCGCATTTGTCAAAATGCGTTCACCATCAAAAACTTGTTCTGCCAAAAATCGTTGTGTCATTACTTTTTCCAAAATTGACCTTTTGTTTAATCCATCAGGACCGGCGCCAAAGAAGCGACCAATAATAATGCCATCACTCTATTAAAAAGCAGTAAATATTTAGGCTTATCGAGTACGGTTTGTAATTTGTGTCCCATAAAAGCCCACAGACTAACTGAAGGAAAGTTAACGATACAAAATACCAGTGACACATACAAAACGCTTAGAACTGCTTTATCCGGTGCGTAAATACTGACTGCAGTTAACGCCATGGTCCATGCTTTTGGGTTCACCCATTGAAATAACACTGCCTGCATAAACGTCATAGGCTTAGACTTAACTTTGTCATTTGATGCTTGGCTACTGGTTGCAATTTTGTAAGCCAAATACAGTAAATAAACCACACTTAACACCTTTAAAATAAGATAGCTCGTCGGCCACAAATTAAAGATCTGCACAACACCAACGCCAACTAACAGCACCATAAATGTGAAGCCTAGTGCCACTCCAAAAAGGTGCGGTAGTGTTCGTTTCCAACCGAACGTTGCGCCCGAACTCATTAACATCAAGTTGTTTGGCCCTGGTGTTATAGAGGAAACCAACGCAAATAACATCAGGGCCCCAACCAATTCAATCGTCATAACATTCTCCTTTATTCTTGAAATAATATTAATTCAATTGCACCGCAAGGTGCTTGCGTTTATTGTTTAATAAACATTTTTTACGCAAGAAAAAATCAAATGGACAAATACAACGAAAGAATATTGCATGAATTAGAAAATGATGGCCGAATAACCAATGCAGAACTAGCCGAACGGGTAGGACTCAGCGCCTCGGCTTGCTTACGCCGGGTGCAAGAGTTGGAAAATAAGGGAATAATTAAAGGCTATCGCGCTTGTCTAGACTATGAAAAGTTAGGTATAGGCTTTATCGCCTACGTTACCGTTGGATTGTCAGCCCACACGAAAAAGGCACAACTAGAATTTGAACATGCCATCATCAAAGCCAAACAAGTATCCGAGTGCCATAATGTAACGGGTTCATTTGAGTATATATTGAGGGTCGAAACAGAGAGTTTGAGTAGCTACAAAAAGTTTCATACTGATATATTAGGAGACTTGCCACAGGTAAACACAATCACAACCCTAGTTGTTATGGACTCACCAAAAGACGATCGCGCCTAACAAATAATACTAGTGAAAAACTAAAAGACGTAACCTGAGAGGTAAGCGCTCACTCGAAAAAAGTGAGATTAATTAATTTGCTTATCATCACAATAATGTAAATCGATGGAGACTTTATTTCGACCATCTCGTTTAGATTGGTACAAAGCCAAGTCAGCAAACTTGAGTAAATCGTTTAAATTGACGCCTGACTTTGATGCTTGATAGGTGGGCTGAACCGCGGCAACACCAAAACTACAAGTTATGGAAAGGGATAGTTTGTCATTTATCACTAGCTCAGTTTTTTCAATTAATGCTCTGAGGTTGTGTACCTTTTGAATCAATAAAGACAAAGGCTCACCTTGTAGCATTATCACAAACTCTTCACCACCAAAACGCGCTACAATATCTCTGGTTCTTAGGTTATCTACTAAAGAGTCTGCCAATTCTTTAAGGACAACATCACCAACATCATGGCCGTGAGTATCATTTACTGATTTGAAGTGATCAATGTCGACGAGTACCAAAATAAAAGTTCGTTCGCCATTCATAGCTGAGTCAATAAAACGACCGCCTTCTTGTTCGAGGCCACG
>NZ_CEYNSH010000009.1:14975-48532 GCF_982872775.1 Psychrosphaera sp.
GGGCTGGTTTTTTCACCTTGAACAATTTGAGTTGTCGCGCCAATTGCTTCATCAGGTGTAAAACCGGTTAGTTTGGTAAACGCCTGATTTACATAAACAATAGAAGGTCCAGCTCCTTTTAGATTATTAGCATCACTAACGATAACCACGTCATTAGCATGTTCGACAATGTCTTTAAATGGAATGTGTTCTTTCTGAGCTGATATATTGGTGAAAGTAACGACATAGTGATCAACTCCATCTACCTCTGACGGCGACTTGTAAGCATCACATAAAAACCAAAAGTATTTGTCTTCCTTAAAGTTAAAAACACCAATTTCGTAGTTTTCGACAGGGTCAGGAGAATGGGCTGCAAGGTAACCCGGGTATTGTTCGTAAGGAAGTGTTTCGCCAAATTTGTCTACAATCTGCCAATTATCTGGAGTAACGAAGTTTTTTGTGCCTATTTCACAGAGAAGCCCCAACCACTCGATTGCCTTTTGATTCGCATAAGTTATCTCGGCGTTATCATTAAAGGCTATGATACCGGTACTAAGGTTGTGTAATAACTTTTCGTGGTTGATCTTTAACTTCATGCGACCCTTGCAAAAACTGTTTTTCGACTCTTCCCGTTACCCCGCAAAGCAACTCATAAGGAACCGTTTCAGCTTGCTCGGCAATTACTTCTATCGGAAGACCTTCTCCCCAAAGTATAGCTTCGTCGCCAATTTTGACATCTGATTTTGTTCCTATATCAACACTAATCATATCCATAGAAACGCGTCCAGCCAAGTAATATGTATACTTTTCGATCATTACCGGCGTGCCGTTCTTTGCATTTCTTGGGTAACCATCGCCATAACCTATTGCTATAACTGCTAATTTTGTATCTTCTTGGGCAGTCCATGTTGCTCCATAGCCAACCGTTTCACCTTTTTTGATATCCCGAATAGCAATCACACTACTTCTCAAGGTCATCACAGGCATTAACCCATAATCAATCGCAAACGTGGCTTCGATTGGCGACACACCATAAAGCATAATGCCTGGACGAACCCATTGTTTATGAGCGTCTGGCAAAGATAAAATCGCGGCAGAATTAGCAAAAGATGACTCGCCATCATGAGAAGCTTCGAGCTCAGAAAACAGCGCAAATTGATGTTCATTTAATGGATGTTGAGTTTCATCGGCACAACCAAAGTGACTCATAAGGATTGGCTTACCCAATACGTTTTCATGATCACTTAAGACATTCCTATTTTTGGTGAACTGTTCTGGACGAATACCCAAGCGGTTCATTCCGGTATCGACTTTTAGCCACACTCGAATGGAGCGTGGCAAGCTTGCTGCCAAAAACTGGTCAATTTGAGTTTGCGAATGCAAGACCGTATCTAAGCCAAGGTTAGCGATAATTTGCAATTCATCCGCTTCAAAAAAGCCCTCTAATAAAACTATCGGCTTAGTAATACCAGCGGCTCTCAACGCCACAGCTTCGCTCAAACGCGCAACACCAAATGCATCAGCATCGTCCAATGCAGTAGCAATTTCAGTCGTGCCGTGACCATAAGCATTGGCTTTTAACATTGCTAGCACTTTGCTATTAGGCGCGTGCTTTCGCACCACCTTCAAATTGTGTTGAATCGCACTTAGATTAATTTCAGCTACCGCAATTTTCATTGAGTGTTAGTCCTCAATAAACGCGTTACCCGCATAATTATCAAAGCGAGAATAATGTAGCTGAGTGGTAAGTCGAATACGTCCGATTGGACCATTACGGTGCTTACCAATAATTATTTCGGCCGTGCCTTTATCAGCCGAGTCTTCGTGATAAACCTCATCACGATAAATAAACATAATTAAGTCGGCGTCTTGCTCAATTGACCCCGATTCACGTAAATCTGAGTTAACTGGACGCTTGTCAGCTCGTTGCTCTAGACCACGGTTAAGCTGAGCTAGGGCAATAACCGGAATATTTAATTCTTTTGCTAATGCTTTTAATGATGCAGAAATATCGGCAATTTCCAGGGTACGGTTGTCTTTAAATTCAGGCGAACGCATGAGCTGTAAGTAGTCAATCATGATCATAGATAAACCACCGTGTTCACGGGCAATTCGGCGTGCACGTGAACGCACTTCGGTTGGTGTCAGACCCGATGAGTCATCAATGTACAGCTTGCCTTTTTCTTGCATAATGCCAAGTGTACTGGCCAAACGAGCCCAATCATCGTCATCTAAGTTACCGGTACGAACTTTGGTTTGGTCAATACGGCCAAGTGACGCCAACATCCTCATCATGATGGAATCGGCCGGCATCTCTAAACTGAATACTAAGGCTGGCTTATCTGAGGTTAATGCGGCCGTTTCGACTAGGTTCATGGCAAACGTCGTTTTACCCATGGAAGGACGTGCCGCGACAATGATTAAATCGGAAGGCTGGAAGCCACTGGTCATTTTGTCTAAGTCTTGGAAGCCACTTGTTAAGCCAGTAATACCGTCATTGTCGGTACGCATAAGCTCTTCTATCTTATCGACAGTTGAGGTCAGAATTGAATTGAGGTCTTTTGGACCTTCATTAGCGTTCTCTCGTTGTTCTGCAATTTTAAAAACTCGGGATTCAGCAAAATCGAGCAACTCTTCTGAGCTTCTACCCTCTGGGTTGTAACATGCATCAGCAACTTCGTTAGCAGTACCAATTAGTTCTCGCACAACGGCACGCTCTCTAACAATCTCAGCATAAGCAACGATGTTTGCTGCACTTGGCGTGTTTTTGGCGATTTCGCCTAAGTATGCAAATCCACCGACTTCTTCTAACAATTTGTCCTTTTCGAGCGCTTCTGAAACCGTAATCAAATCGATTGGATTGTTTTGAGTCATCAATCCGGCCATCGCCGAGAAAATAGCTTTGTGTTGCCTTAAATAAAAGTCATCTTTTACGACCTTTTCTGCAACACGGTCCCAAGCATTATTGTCGAGCATCAAGCCACCTAATACCGATTGTTCAGCTTCAATGGAGTGCGGTGGAACCTTGAGAGAATCGACCTGAGCTTGTTGCTCTTTGGTCGGTTTGTATGATGACTTTGCCATGAATTATGGGACCTAAAACGTTAGAAAATGCGACAAGGACAGCCATTTTAGGTGGAATAATCGCTTTGCGCAATAGCGATTCATATTGGGTTTTGGGCCTTATCCATCGAAGCCTTATAGACGCGAAAGGGGTAATGAAATATCAAAGGAACGTGACTGAGAAAAAAGTAAAACGCTGCTCGTACAATGACGAGCAGCTGCGTATTAAAACTAGTCTTTTAATAACTTGATGTCACCAGAAACTGTATCGATTTCAATTTCTACCGCATCACTACCAGTGGTAAATCGCAGTGACTCACCTGGACCGTAGCGTTCTTTTGTTGAGCGATCACTGGTTAAGCGGTTGGTAATATCGCCACCTGAGTGAGCTTCAATACTAAAGTTAGCACTGATATCACTTGGCATTTTGATATAAGCATCACCACCTACCGTCGAAATATACACCTTAGCTCGTTTTTGCGTCTCTAGTGACATGCCGATATCACCATTTACTGTATTGATTTCTAACTCTTTAATATTTTTCAGGGTTAGGTTCATATCGCCATTTACGTTATTTACAGCAACTTCCTCAGCCTGCGAGTTAGTACGAATATCGCCGTTCACTGCTTCTATTTCTAATTCGCCAGCGCTATCCCTATCGTCGATTTCACCATTCACCGTCATCAATTTGATTTTGCCTTCAAGCTTTTCCGCTTCAACACGACCATTCACAGTTTCTAGACTAACGCGACTGGTTAATTGGTACGCTTCGATATCACCATTCACCGTGTTGATACGACTACTACCTGTGATTCCATCTACTTTGATATCAGTATTCACGCCCTCAAATCTAAGCTCACTTCCTTTCGGTACCCAGAACGTTAGCTCAGAACCACCACTGTCTTTCCAACTGCCCCAGCGCTGGCGTGGCATGTGAACTTTAAACACGACGCGATTATTGTTTTGTTCAAACTGGTAGCCCTCTGCGTCATCATCTAATTCACCAACGACTTTTACTTCGTTCTTGTCCCAACTTTTGATCTGAACTTCACCGCTCATAACATCGATAGAAACACGCCCATCCACAGCGGTTTCTAGTGCTTGATCAATTTTTTCTCCTGCAAGTGCAACCCCTGCACTTAATAAAGTCATCGACAAAATTGACCACTTAGATACTGTTTTTAAGATTCTATTCATGATTTTTTACCCATTTTAAATTTGCATAAACTTGGACTGATGACTTTTCGCAATTATGTCCAGCTGTTGTTGATAAACTTGATTCAGCATTTTCATCAACGCTGGATCTTGAGGTTGATGCTTTAGCGCTTCTTTTAATGACGCTTCGGCTTCCTCTAATTCTTGTAATGTTTCCTGCCAATTTTTGTTGACTGACGTTTGACCATCCACCAATTTCAGCATAGTGCGCTTTTGTAGCTCATAGCTCGCCGTTACTGGTGCCAACCACTCTGGTGTCGTGTCCACTGGCTGTTGGTTGTTCATCAAAATCCCACCAACGAGTGCTATCGGTGCAATGGCTGCCGCAACTGCTCCCCAATGAAGTTCAAAGGATTTCTTCGGCACTTCTTGTGGCGTTTTGGCAACTGCTTGTTCAATGCCTTGCCACAAATCACGCTGCGGGGTCATCTCTTCAGGTAATGACTCAACTAATTGGTCGATACTTTGTTCATTATGTTTCATTAAGCAACCCCCTCACTAAGTGAACTTTCTGCTTGTAAAGACGCTTGTAATAATTGTTTGGCTCTATGGTACTGTGCCTTACTCGAACCAACCGCAATATTCAGTTCTTTACTGATTTCCTCATGACGCCAGCCTTGTACTGCAAATAGCACAAAAACAATTCGGGCCTGCTGTGGTAACTGCGCAATATGTTTATCAAGTCCACTGCGCGACAAGCTGAAGTCAGTCTGCTCGTCCGTTGTGGGTACATTATCGATAATATCCGCGCCTGTCTGAGCATCATTTTTAACAAACCATGACTGCCACCAGCGCTTTTGCTTTCGCATATGATTGATGGCGACATGGCTCGTCACCGAATACAACCAGGTACTAAATTTACTCTCCCCACGAAAGTTATGGATCTTTTGCCAAACCTGAACAAACACTTCTTGAGTGATGTCCTCAGCTACCTCCGCATCACTCGATAAACGATGACTCAAGGCGTAGACTTTTTTACCATACATTTCGTACAAGGGACGCAATGCCTGCTGTTGGCCTCGTTTAAGTTGTTCAACCCAATGCATATCGTCATATTCTTCATTTTTTGTTGAAGCTGACTTAAATGCATTGGGTTCAATTACTTGTCCCGTCACTTGAAATCCAGTCTCTTGTTCATTTAGTTATTAGATTAGTCACTATCAAATCATTAAAGGTTTAAATGGGCAAAAAAAAACACCGCATTAAGCGGTGTTTTTCAATAAAAAGAAAAATCTTTTTAAAAAGCTAAATTATGCTTCAGCGATAACTACAACGTTTACCGTTGCCATTACTTCTGGGTGCAATTGAACAGCAAGTTCGAACTCGCCAGTTTCACGGATTGCACCTTCAGGCATTTTAACTTCAGCTTTAGCAACTTCAACGCCAGCCGCTGTGATCGCTTCAGCGATGTCACGAGTGCCGATTGAACCGAATAGCTTGCCTTCGTCACCCGCTTTAGATGCGATAGTGATCGCTTCTAATGCGTTTAACTTTTCAGCGCGCGCTTCTGCTGCAGCTAGTTCTTCAGCAACTTTCGCTTCTAATTCAGCGCGACGTGCTTCGAACATTTCTAAGTTTGCTTTAGTTGCTGGAACAGCCTTACCTTGTGGGAAAAGGAAGTTACGAGCAAAACCAGACTTAACTGATACGTTGTCACCAAGTGAACCTAAGTTGGCAACTTTGTCTAAAAGGATTACGTTCATGTGTATTAACCTCTTATGCCAATCTTATTGATGTAAATCTGTGTATGGTAACAATGCTAAGAAACGCGCGCGTTTGATTGCACGTGCTAATTGGCGTTGGTACTTTGCACTTGTACCAGTGATACGGCTAGGTACGATTTTACCGCTCTCTGTAACGTAGTTACGTAGAGTTGATAGATCTTTGTAATCGATCTCTTTTACGCCATCTGCTTTGAAACGGCATACTTTACGACGTCTGAAATAACGTGCCATTAGTAGTCTCCTAATTGAGTCTTTCTATTTGTTGAGCATGAATCGCAATAATGGCTTGGCCGTTTTTGCTTTCGTGGCGGTTTAAAAATCCACTCACTTTAACTTCATCACCCACAATAAAATGTTTGGTTAACTGCTGCTGTTGTTCTCCGCAAGTCACAACATGAATTCGAACGTACGCATTGCGATTAAATCCGTCTTCCTGTTGTTGTGATCTGTGTTCAATTGAAAATTGTCCGTGGACCACACCTGCAGGGCTGGTAGAAAACTTCGGCGATTTACAAACTTGGCCAGTAATAACTAGCTGATTTAACACCTAAGCGTTCTCCGTTTTAATTAAGCAGCTTGTTCTTTTTTCTCTTCTTTCGCTAAAGGAGAAGCTTCAGTAACAGCTACGTCTTTACGGATAGTCAAGCTACGTAAAACAGCGTCGTTGTAACGGAAAGTTTCTTCTAACTCAGCGATAACTGCACTTGGTGCTTCAACGTTCATAAGAACGTAGTGCGCTTTGTGTAGTTTCTCAATTGGATAAGCTAATTGGCGACGACCCCAGTCTTCAAGACGGTGAACAGTACCATTTGCTTCTGTAACTAGACCAGTATAACGCTCGATCATACCAGTAACTTGTTCACTCTGGTCAGGGTGAACCATGAAAACGATTTCGTAATGACGCATCGTTAGATTCCTTATGGATTAGTAGCCTTATCGACAAGCTCAGCCACACTTGAACAAAGGCAAGGAACAAAATTAGTAATAGCTGATTTGGGCGCGTAATTATACGGGTATTTGGCAGGGTTACAAGCGCTTTGTTGGAAATTTAAACAGCAAAGCGCTGAGTCGTTTCATGTGTTTAGTGGCTAGTCGTTATCTGTTTCTGCTTGTTCGTCTTCGGTTGCTTTTGGCTCGGGCTTTTCCATTTCATCTTTTAATTGCTCATAAGCAACTCGCAGCTGCGGATCATTTGGGTCGAAGGCGGTGTGACGATAAACGATTTCGCCATCCTGATTTACAAAAATGGTTGTTGGAGTACCCAGGACACCAAACGCTTTTGCTACTTGGTCGCCTTCTACTAACACAGGTAAATACAAGCCTCGGTTTTCCATTTCCTCAACCGGTGTCGCGCCCTCATTTTCCCAAAAACTGACAGCATAAGTAGGAATACCAATTTCAATGTAATCTAATGCGATATAATCAAGCCCCGGTTGAAACTTTTTACAGTAAGGACACCATGTCGCCCAAAAGGTCAGAACATAAGGCTTACCCGCTAAATCCGCTGAGCTCACGTTATTACCCATACCGTCCGTTAGCACCCATTCTGGTGCCTCATCGAGTTTAACAATTGGGTTACCATCTTCATCAAGCTCGACTTCTGGCTCGTCTAAAGCCATTGCAGTGGGCACAAAAAGTACAATGTTAAGACAAAGTAGAAAAACTAATATTGTGAGTCGTTTCATATGATTACACCAACTAAAAACTGAAATACTTATGTACCCAAACAGTACACTGTTATTGTGCCATGAATTTTAAGTATAGACAGGATTTGTTAGTTTTTAGTTTCCAGTATCTTTTGAATTAGTCCTTTTTCTTTCAATCTGTTTATTGCGTTGGATATGGCACGCTTTGTTGTTTCTGTTACTTTTGGTGAGGCTTTACTTAACGCGACATGAACACTTTCATTTGGTTGACTAAACATTGAATACACAAACTTGTTCTTGTTCATGTTTAATTCGGTCATCACTTCAAAAGCCGTCACTTTTGGCGCAATAAACGCATCGACACGCTGTTTTTCCACCAGCCGAATCCCTGCTGATATGTCGCTTACATCGATAAACTGACTGTTGTAATAAACTTCTGCAATAGTACTAGGGACGATATAACCTTTTTCGTAGGCAATAAGTAATTCGGCGTCTTTAGATATTTTGTCTTTATTTGTCTTTAGTGAAAAGACCGCAACCGCTGCCCGGCCCGTATAAGCAACAAACTCCATGTATTCAGCTCGTTCCTCATTAAACAAAAGGCCTGGCATAATATCGACAGCACCGCTTTTCATTAATTGTAAGCAGTTGTCAAACGATTCTCTTTTCGGCTCTGCGATTTGTATCCCCGCTTCTTCGGCAATAATGTGTAACAAGTGAATATGTCTTCCTAACCAACGCCTTTGGCCATTCTCGTCGATTAAATAGGGAATGAAGTCAACACAGGTTTTCAACTTTAAAGAGCTGGCTGGGGTATCACTAAATACGTAAGAGGGAATAAATAATAGGAATAAAACTAAAGTCGAAACACCCAGAGAACGAGATAGGTGTTTCGTGATGTGTAACCATTGCAGAGAGGTTTGCACAATCATATTTAGTAGAGAGCCTTCTTGTTAAACTCGGCGTTGACGAACCGCTTCGTATAAAATAACCCCTGTCGCCACCGACACGTTGAGGCTTGATACCGAACCCGCCATCGGTATTTTGACTAATTCGTCACAATGCTCACGAGTGAGGCGTCTCATTCCTGTTCCCTCTGCGCCCATAACGATTGCAAGAGGTCCCGAGAACTTCATTTCGAAAACATCCGCTTTAGCCTCGCCAGCGGTGCCAATAATCCAAACGTTATTGTCTTGTAATAATTTTAGACTACGAGCCAGATTAGTCACTACATAGAGGGGCATGACTTCGGCAGCACCACAGGCCACTTTACGCGCGGTCCCATTTAGCTTGGCCGATTTATCTTTTGGAACAATAACGCCATCAATACCGGCTGCATCTGCAGTACGCAATACCGCACCTAAATTATGCGGGTCAGTCACGCCGTCCAACACTAATAAAAATGGTGGCTTGTCACGTTGTTCGATGGTTTTTAACCACAGTTTTAAGTCACCTTCGTCTTTTTGCTTAGCCGCTTTTACTCTTGCAACGACACCTTGGTGTTGTTCGCCCTGACACTTTTCATCTAATGCTTTTCTGGATGTATATTGAACCGAGATACCAAGAGAGTATGCTTCTGTCAAAATAGGCTTGATACGCTCATCTTCACGGCCTTTTAATACAAATAACTCAATGATTCTCTCTGGCTCATGTTGAATAATAGCCGTCAAAGAATGAATGCCGTAGGCGATTTCTGAACTCATAATTATCTCTTAATTTAACTCTTACTTTTTATTCTTGCGTTTATTCGGCTTTTTGGCGGCCTTTTTACCACCCACACCTTCTTGTTTCTTTTTAGCAATTCGCTTGGCTGCACGTGATTTGGGTTTGCGCTTTGGTTTGGTGCTACCCGAACTGCTTTTTCGTGCTGACGACTTGCCCTTTTTGGTGGTCTTTTTACTCTCACCTTTGGCCTCATCTTCTCCTGGCACTTCTCCTCGACGCAATTTTTCACGTATACCAATGGCGGCATTTTCACTACGTGCCTGGTTGGCATTACTTCGCCTAGGTTTGTCGCCATTTGAAGCAGTAGAACGAGACCCACGAGTTTTAGCTCCACCTGATCTACCACCACCAGACTTTGTAGAACGTCGACCTGGTCGAGTATTCTCCGCTAACTCAAAATCAATCTGTTTGTCTTCTAGATTAACCGACACGACTCGAACAGTGAGTTCGTCGCCTAAACGGAAAACTTTGCGAGAATGCTCACCAACTAGTGCCCCGCGTTCTGGACTATAATTATAGTAATCATTACCCAGCGCGGTAATATGAACGAGCCCTTCTATATGTAAATCTTTTAACCTGACAAACAGTCCAAAATTGGTCACCGAAGCAATCACGCCTAAGTATTCTTTGCTGATATGGTCTTGCATGAATTCACACTTCAACCACGACTCAACATCCCGGACCGCTTCATCTGCACGGCGCTCTGTCATTGAGCATTGTTCACCTAATTCCTCTAGCTCATCTTCAGTATAAGCGTAATGACCAGATGTCTTGTGCTTCTGCTTGTGCAAAATTGCCTTAATAGCTCGATGCACAATTAAGTCTGGATAACGTCTAATTGGCGAAGTGAAATGCGCATAACCTTCTAATGCCAAGCCAAAATGACCGATATTATCCGGCTGATACACCGCTTGGCGCATACTCCTGATCATCATCGTCTGAATCAGCTCACCGTCAGGGCGGCTTAAGTAGCTGTTTACCTGGCTACTAAGTTCTTTCGGAGTCGGCTCATCTGAAAAGGTTAGCTCACCGCCTAACTCAGCCAAGAAAGAACGAAACGTCGCTAATTTGCTCGGATCGGGCTTGTCGTGAACTCGATAAAGTGCATGACCATCGTGTTTTTCAATAAACTTAGCCGCCGCAACATTGGCCAAAATCATACATTCTTCAATGATTTTATGGGCGTCGTTTCTCTCGACTACTTCTACGTGATCAATTTTCTTCTGTGCATTAAAAATGAACTTAGGCTCAACGGTTTCAAACTCGAAAGCACCACGCTCTGAACGAACACTTTTTAGGGTTTGATACAGACTGTTTAAGTCTTGAACATGTGGCCAAACATGCTGATACCGCTCTTGAAGATCGGTATCACCCTCTAACATCGCAGCAACTTTTGTATAGGTCAGTCTGGCATGCGAATGCATAACCGCTTCGTAAAACTTAAACCCTGATAACTTACCGCGCTCTGAAATGGTCATTTCGGCCACCATACACAGGCGATCCGTTTGAGGATTCAATGAACACAGACCATTTGAAAGGGCCTCTGGTAACATTGGAATAACTTTAGAAGGGAAGTAAACAGAGTTTCCTCTTTCTATCGCCTCTTGATCCAGCTCGGTATTGTGTCTGACATAGTGTGATACATCGGCAATGGCTACATATAGGCGCCAACCACCTGACTTTTTAGGTTCACAATAAACTGCATCGTCGAAATCGCGTGAGTCTTCACCGTCAATCGTTACTAATGGTAATTCGCGTAAATCAACACGATCTTTTTTATCTTTTTCCTGAACTTCAGGCGACAATTTGCTGACAAAGCGCTCGATATTTTTTGACCATTGGAATGGGATTTCATGATTGCGAAGTGCAATATCGACTTCCATCCCTGGTGCCATATGTTCACCTAAGACTTCGGTAACTTTGCCAATCGCTGAACTCCGTTTACTTGGTCTTTGGGTCAATTCGACAATAACCATATGACCATGTCGAGCATCTAATTGCTCACCTTTGGGAATAATGATTTCTTGATTTATACGACCGTCATCAGGAATAACAACCTGTGTATTTTGCTCAACAAAATATCGACCTATAATCGGTGCCGTTCTTGGTTCCTTTACACTAATAATACGTGCTTCAGTTTTGCCCTTAAATTCACCAATAGGCTGAGCTAATACTTTATCGCCTGGTAACAAGCTTCTCATTTGACTGTGACTGATGTACCAGTCACTTTTATTATTTGTTGCACCGTCTGGTTGTAAAAAGCCGAACCCATCTCGATGGCCAAGCACGCGCCCTTCAATTAAATCTTGTTGAGTCGGGATCTGGTACTTCTTAAATTTATTAAACAGCAACTGACCTTCGCGTTCCATGGCGCGCAGGCGACGCTTAAGTGCGACAACCGAATCTGGATCTGATATTTTGCAAAGTGAAATGATTTCGTTAAAAGAGAGAGGCTTATCGATTTGGGCCATCGCTTCAAGAATAAACTCGCGACTGGCAATAGGCTTGTCATATTTTTCTTTTTCCCGAGTATAGTTCGGGTCGTTTTTTGGCATTAATTTTCCGTTATTACTTACTTAAATAGTTATTTTTATTGGCCTTTAATGTTTTTACGTGAAAAAAGCCAAAATAGATTGCACTCGTTTTATAGGTGCACTGATACATGAGATATAGACTAGTATATCAACAGTTTCGGGATTATGTCGTTGAGTTTTGATTAAATATAAATTAAAGCCGTTTCGGTGTTGGCTAATAAGCTCGACTTTTTGCTGCTTTAACTGACTTTGGGTGCATAAGGTCAGCTAACTTGGCTAATTTATTCGCCGCTTGTTGGTGTTTTTGTTTATCAACAATTACTGCGTGATGTAACCAGCGATAAGCGTTTTCAAAGTCATAAGGACTGCCCAAGCCAGCGAGTTGCATATCAACCAATCTCAATCGAGCATTGAGATTGCCTAACTCCGCTGCACGTAAAATATAGGTGTACGCTTTATCTAGGTCTTTTTGAACAAATTTTCCTTGATGATAATAACGACCAATCTGTTCTATTGCCGCTACTAGGCCTTGTTTTGCCGACTCATGAATATAATACATGCCAAGTTCAGCATCGCGTTCAACACAGACACCCCATACCAACATATCACCGTACAAAAATTCATAAGATGGCAAATGTAATTTGACCGCACGGTCTTCGATGTCGCGTGTCAATTGGCATCGATCTAGTTTGACGCGCTCAAGGTGTTTGTTTTTCTTAATTAAATCAAGAAGTTCATCTTGAGTATAAATTTGAACCGCCTGCAATTGGTCGTCATCCGCAGAGACGCTCATCGCCGACAAAAACAGCCCTAGGCACAACAATGCAAACCAGTTTTTCATATCTCTCTCATCTATCTTTAAATACATATAGGCCAAACAAAAATGCTTCAGCACCTATAACTCAAACGAGTCATAAACACTGAAGCAAAGAATAGGCCAGTATAAAGAATTAGATTCTGTTATGTGGCGCCATTGGACCTTTTGACCAGTCAATTGGTTCTGAAGTTACAGACTTAAGTGACTGACTGGTCGCTGAAGCTGAAGAGCATTGACCGTTTGCTAAGTATGCTAAGCCTTCTTTTAGCATTGGGTCGTTTTCATCACCCCAATCACCAACTAATACGTCTTCTGCCGCACAGTCTGGTTGTAAACCGTCATAGTATGCACCATAACCTGTGGCGTTTTGGCCTTCAAAGTTAATAGCAAATACCACGTCGTCACAGATTTGTTCTGGGCTCATACCTACAGGCTTACCACAAGTTTTACCACCAACTTGAACAACGTCGATAAACGGCGATAAACCATTCACAACTAATTCGCTTGAAGAACAGCTCATCTCAGTCGTTAATACTACGACACGATCTAGGTTAAGTTGATCGATACCAGCACCTAGTGCGAATAAACTCGTTTGATTTTCCGACGACTTATCATCGTTATAGGCATAAGTAACAAACTCTTCACCAATTACATTATCACCACCAATTTGAGTACTTAATTGGTTAGCAACACGGATTAAGCCACCGCTGTTGTAACGTACGTCTAAAACTAGCTCGTCCACACCTTGCGACTTAAGCTCTGTAATTGACTCATTTAGTTCTTGTTCTGAGACATTGTCAAACGAGTTAAATACGATGTAACCGACTTTCGCTGCTTTGCCATCTACGGTCGTTTCTTTAACTTGAGTCGCCATAACAGTATTGGCAACGATTTGACCTTTTGAAATATCCGCGGTGATTTCTTCACCTGTTGGCTTTTTAAAGGTAATTTCAATCGTGTAACCATCTTCATTTGGACCAAAGTAGTCAGCAAGTGTTTTGGTGCCCGCTTCTACTTCCGCAATGATATCGGCTACTGAAGTGCCGTCAATTGCAGTGATAATGTCTCCACGGCGTAATCCCGCTTTGTACGGTGTACCTTCGTCATAAGCGTAACGAATATGGAAGCCGTCTTTATTTTCAGTGTTTTTATGAGAAAAACCATAACCAAAGAAAACACTAGCTTGGTAATCTTCGTATTCTTCTACGGTCATTGAAAAACTAAAGCGGTCGTTTTTCACATTTTTAGTCATCGCTTGTAATGCACTATAAACGTCTGGTTGTGATTCTGGATCGAATGTAGCTGGCAATTCGTCATTCCAGAAATACCACTCCTGCATATAGCTAAATAACTTTTCATTTGCATCCGGTGCAGAACAGTATGCGTATCCCTCGCCTTCCGGTTTTGAAACCGACACTTCTGGTTCTGAGCCACCGCCACCACACGCACTTACTAATGATGCCGCTAACACGACTGCCGACAATTTACTTCTTTTAAACATGTGTACCTCTGGTCAAACCTAGATTTATTATTATTTGAGTTATTTTTGACCGTACAGGATACAAAAAAAGCTGTCCGAAGACAGCTTTTTGATAGATAAGTTCGTTATAAAAATGTAACGAATTATTCTCCGAAAGGATTGCGTAGGATAAACGTTTCGCTACGGTCTGGACCTGTAGAAATAATATCCATTGGAACACCAGTGATTTCTTCTAGACGCTTGATGTAGCTTTGAGCAGCCTTAGGAAGCTTGTCAAATTCTGTTACACCGAACGAGTTTTCAGACCAACCTGGTACTGTTTCGTAGATAGGCTTCGCATTCTCGTAACCTTCTGCCGCCATTGGTGGCACATCTACGATTGAACCGTCTGCTAGCTCGTAACCTGTACAGATCTTGATTTCTTCTAAACCGTCTAATACGTCAAGTTTAGTTAAGCAGAAACCAGTAATTGAGTTAAGCTGGATAGCGCGTTTCATTGCAACGGCATCAAACCAACCACAACGACGCTCACGACCTGTTGTCGCACCAAACTCGTGACCTTTAGTACCTAAGTGGTGACCTACTTCGTCATTAAGCTCGGTAGGGAAAGGACCAGAACCAACACGAGTTGTGTAAGCCTTAACGATACCTAATACGTAGTCGATATGACATGGGCCAAAACCAGCACCAGTCGCTACACCACCAGCGGTTGTGTTAGAAGACGTTACGTATGGGTATGTACCGTGGTCAATGTCAAGTAACGTACCTTGAGCACCTTCGAACAAGATTGATTCGCCGGCTAAACGTGTTTTGTCTAATAAATCAGTTACGTCAACAACCATCGCTTTAAGCATATCTGCTACAGCCATCGCGTCGTTGTAAGTCTTGTCAAAATCTACCGCTTCAACACCGTAGTAGTTAACTAATGCGAAGTTGTGGAAATCCAATACTTCTTTTAACTTTTCTTTGAATAGTTCTGGGTTGAATAAGTCACCTACGCGTAAACCACGACGTGCAACTTTATCTTCGTAAGCTGGACCGATACCACGACCTGTTGTACCGATTGCTTTGTTACCACGTTTAATTTCGCGAGCTTGGTCTAGCGCAATGTGGTAAGGAAGAATTAGTGGACATGCTTCTGAGATAAGTAGGCGTTCTTTAACTGGAACACCACGCTCTTCAAGCATAGTCATTTCTTTTAATAACGCTTCTGGAGACAATACAACGCCGTTACCAATGATACATTTAACACCATCGCGTAATACGCCAGAAGGGATTAAGTGAAGAACGGTTTTTTCACCGTTGATAACAAGAGTATGGCCAGCATTGTGACCGCCTTGATAACGCACTACATAAGAAGCCTTATCTGTCAGTAGGTCTACAACCTTACCTTTACCTTCGTCACCCCATTGGGTGCCTAAAACAACAACGTTTTTGCCCATATTTATATCACTCAGAAAAAATTAGGCGGGGATTCTACCAAAAATATGGTGCAAAGATCACCCGTTTTTCAGAATTTCTCTATAAAAACTTCTAGACGTCTGTTTTTTAGACCAATTACTTGGGTTTAAAAATTTACTAAATAATCTACAACAGACTCTATTTGTATCAATAAAACAAAAAGGGCTCATATGAGCCCTTTTGGATAGTTCAGTATAGATCTAACTTTCGGTTATTTACCGGTCGTTGTCTTCATGTAGCGGAAAAAGTCACTACTTGGGTCTAATACCATTATGTCGTTCTTGCTGTTAAAGCTGTTTTGATAAGCTTCCAAACTACGTACAAACGAGAAGAACTCAGGGTTCTTATTAAATGCATCTGCGTATAGTTTGGCAGCCATCGCATCACCTTCACCGCGAAGTGTTTGTGCTTCACGTTCTGCTTCAGCAAGCATAACCGTTATACGAGCATCAACATCGGCACGGATGATTTCCGCTTTTTCACGACCTTCTGAACGGTGCGCTTTCGCCACTTCTTGACGCTCAGTACGCATACGCTCAAAGATTGAGTTACTCACTCGAACTGGTAGGTTGATTTGTTTTACACGTACGTCCAAAACTTCAATACCTAGGTCGCTTGAGCTTTTTGCTGCTTCAATCGCTTGCTGCATCAACTCTTGTCGCTCACCAGAAACGATTTCTTTGATGGTACGAGAACCGAATGCTGAACGAAGTCCGTTATTTACTTTTTGGTCTAGTAGCTGTTCTGCATTTCGCTTGATACCACCTGTTGCAAGGTAATACGTTGCGAAGTCAGAAATTCGCCATTTGACATATGAGTCAACAATTAAGTCTTTTTTCTCAACAGTAACAAAACGGTCAGGCTCACCATCTAGGGTTTGAATACGTGCATCTAGTGTTTTAACACGCTCAACCAATGGCAATTTAATATGTAAGCCAGGCTCGTTAACAACAGGGGCACCTGCGTCATCACGTTTTACTTTACCAAACTGAATTACAATGCTTCTTTCGCCTTCTTTTACAACGAATAAAGACGAAAAGGTCATCATTGCAAAAACAGCGATTAAAATTACGCTAAATGATTTCATAATTAGTCACGGCCTCCATTAAAACGATCAGAACGACCAGAACGTGAGTCCTGAAGTGGCTGAGTTGTGCTACCCGAGCCCGTGTTGTAGTTCACGGCAGGACGCTTGTTTTGTGAAGGTGCTACACCTTGTTGTTGCATGATCTTATCCAGAGGCAAGTACATCATGTTGCCGTTACCTTTTGTATCGACAAGGACTTTTGACGTGCTTGAGAAAACTTGTTCCATCGTTTCTAGATACAAACGTTGGCGAGTCACTTCAGGTGCGGCTTTGTACTCTGGTAAAAGCTGCTCAAATTTAGCAACTTGACCTTGCGAGGCTAAGATTTTGCCTTGCTTGTAAGCAGTCGCTTCTTGAACCATACGGTTTACTTGACCACGAGCACGCGGTTCAACTTCGCTTGCATAGGCACGAGCTTCGTTGACATAACGAACTTCATCTTCTCGAGCGGCGATTGCGTCATCAAATGCGTCTTTAACTTGCTCTGGTGGACGAGCGTCCTTGAAGTTAACATCGACAATGGCAAGACCAAGCTTGTAAGGTTCGATGATTTTTTCTAGTTCTTCACGAGTGCTCTGACGAACGATTTCACGACCAGACGTTAAGATGTCGTCCATTTTTGAATTACCAATAACAGAACGAAGCGCACTGTCTGTTGCTTGGCGAAGACTATTGATTGGGTCTGGTACCGAGAATAAGAAGTTTTGTGGATCGAATACTCGATACTGAACTTCCATTTCAACCTGAACCACGTTTTCATCTTCAGTCAGCATGAAACCCGCGGCTGGAATCGTTTTAACCGTTTGAATGTCGACAGGTATTACCGTATCAACAAACGTTGGGTTGAAACGTAGGCCTGGCTCTTTAAGCTCGTGGAATTGACCAAAACGCAGTACAACGCCGCTTTCTGCTTCACGTAACGTGTACCAACCAGAAAGGAACCAGATCACAATCGCTACGATAAGTACTAAGCCAATACCAAAGCCGCCTTTACTCGTACCGCCTTGATTACCGCCTTTGCCGCCAAATAGGCCGTTAAAGCGATTACCAAGATCTTTAAATAGTTCGTCTAAATCAGGTGGTCCCTGATCTTTACCACCGCGGTTCTTCCACGGATCATTGTTGTTATTTCCCGGCTCATTCCAGGCCATAAAACTCTCCAGTTTCAATCAAATTTAATTATGGTTAATTTAGCAAACTCGTCCGCATAACTCTATGTAATTGATTAATTACTCGTTACGAAATTTGTCAAATGTGTATTTAATGACTCTCTTGCCATTTTTCAATGTCATACCCAAGCTGCTTATTTATTTTAGCCTGATCAATTTTACTTATCCTGACTTGCAAAACAAACTGCCCGTTTTCATCTATTGATTCGTCGAGAATACCATTCAATTGGTACAACTCAGCGCGTAATTTACCCTCACTTGGCGGTAAGACGAGAGTGGTGTCCCACATTGCCAAACCGAGTATTTCCGAAATTGCTTGAAGCAATAACTCAAGGCCTTGCGCTTTTTGAGCCGTTAGCCAAACCGAGATCGGCTTACCTTCATCATTGCGTTCGATATGTGGCTCGGCATCATCGAGTAAATCGATTTTATTAAACACCAGTAGCTGAGGAATATCGTCTGCTTCTATTTCAGTTAAAACTTCATTGACCTGAAAAATATTGTCTGCCTTTCGTGGATCGGCGACATCAATCACATGAAGCTGTAAATCTGCTTCTCTTGTTTCGGTTAACGTCGCTTTAAACGCCGCGACTAAGTCGTGTGGCAAGTGCCTAATAAACCCAACGGTATCAGCTAAAATCGTCTCTCCAACGTCATCAATATCAATTTTACGAAGGGTTGGATCAAGTGTTGCGAACAGTTGGTCCGCTGCATAAACATCAGCTTGCGTTAATGCATTAAATAACGTCGACTTACCGGCATTGGTATAACCCACTAAAGAAACGGTTGGCACTTCAGCTTTTTTGCGAGAGCGCCGCCCCTGTTCACGTTGTTTAGAGACTTTTTCTAAACGTCCCAAAATGTGATTAATACGAGCACGCAATAAACGACGGTCCGTTTCTAGCTGTGTTTCACCTGGACCACGTAACCCGATACCACCTTTTTGTCGTTCTAAGTGAGTCCAGCCTCTAATTAATCGAGTTGAAATATGACGTAACTGGGCTAATTCGACCTGCAACTTACCTTCATGTGTCCGTGCTCGCTGAGCAAATATATCAAGAATCAGACCCGTGCGATCCAACACTCTACATTTAAAAAGCGCTTCAAGGTTACGTTCTTGCGAAGGTGATAAAGCATGATTGAAGATGACGATATCAGCGCCTTCCGCTTGGACGGTATTGGCAATTTCTTCAGCTTTACCCGACCCGACATAATATTTTGCATCAGGCGAATGACGACTTGTTGTCACTACTGCTAATGTTGATACACCCGCTGATGAAACGAGTAATCCTAATTCATCTATATCTTCACGATCATTTTCGGCAGAAAAATTAACGTGAACTAAAACGGCTTGTTCACCGCCTTCGTATCTATCAAACAAATGTGGTTCCTATTTTGGTTTTTGATATTTCGGTTTGTCTCAAAGTATAGGTCTTATACTTTAAAGGCGTGATAATTGATCTTTTTTTTGAATTTTAAACGCAAAAAGGAATACGCTAAGCGTATTCCTTCTGTACTGCTTGGTCCGAATCAACCTTAAATAGGTTATTCAGCGTCGTCGTTACCGCCCGCATAATGCGGATTTGTTTGGAACGGTCTGGCTGGAACAATTGTTGAAATTGCGTGTTTGTATACCATTTGACTTAGCGTGTTTTTCAGTAGAATGACAAACTGATCAAATGACTCAACTTGGCCTTGTAATTTGATACCGTTCACTAAATAAATCGAAACGGGAATGCGCTCACGACGTAGTGCATTTAAAAACGGGTCTTGTAAAGACTGCCCCTTAGCCATTGTCTATGTTCCTTCTCTTTATTAGTGTTATTTTTATAATTGTCTTGCAAATTAACTGATTAACTACTTAGCTAAAGGTTAGCTTAGCGAGTTTAAAATCCGTTGCAAGTTTTCTTTTGCTTTTCCTATTTCTAGGTACGTCACGTCTTGCCAACTTCGCAGCCAGGTCAGTTGACGCTTAGCTAATTGGCGAGTCGCTACAATGCCCCTAAAAATCATGTCATCCCAATCTAATTCACCCTCTAAATATTGCCACATTTGGCGATATCCAACCGAGCGAATCGCAGGAAGGTCCATATGTAAGTCACCTCGAGCATGAAGTTTCCGAACTTCTTGTTCAAAACCATTCTCTACCATTAGGTGAAAACGCTGCTCAATTCGACTGTGAAGTTCGGTCTTGTCATCACACATAAAAGCAAACTGCTTTATGTCATATGGTATCGGCTGCTTTTCCACAGACATTAATTGAGTCATTGTCTTACCAGATAAAAGGTATATCTCGTACGCTCTATTAATCCTTTGTGGATCGTTAGGGTGAATTCGTTTTGCAGAATCCGGGTCCACTTCCGCCAATTTTTCATGAACATACTGCCAACCATGTTGATTAGCCATAGATTCAATCTTTGCTCGAACTTCAGGATTAGCTTCAGGTAACTGCGAAATACCTTCGACTAACGCTTTAAAGTACATCATGGTTCCACCAACTAAAATCGGGGTTTTCCCCATTGCAAAACTACGCTCTATTGCAGCTATTGCATCTTTTCTAAAATCAGCCGCGGAATATATTTCCGATGGATCGAGAAAACTGATTAGTTGATGTGGGTATTTTTGTAACTCTTCGGATGTAGGCTTCGCAGTCCCTATATCCATGTCGCGGTATATAAGGGCCGAATCGACACTTATCAAGTCTCCATTTATTTTATCTGCCAATTCCATTGCCAAATCTGTTTTTCCTGAGGCAGTAGGTCCCATAATAGAGATGACACATTTGTGTTTGGGCTCCGATGCTATTGACTCAGGAAACGAATTTGATTCAATCATTTAAGCTAGGCTCTCTTAAATTGTCAGCTTATGGTGTTCTTGATAAAGCGGTAATTGCGGTATAAGAAAGCTGGTTATTTTAGTATCTGCAACAACGTTGGACCCGATAATGGGTAAGCCACACGCTTTAGCTCATTGTCCGCGCCGTTGTTTTCGCTTTGACTAAGTATACGCAATTCCTCAGAAATTTTCCCTAAATTAGACATAAACTCAGCTTTATTTATTTCACTGTTAGACGATTTTATTTCATCTTCCACAAATAAAAGATTGAGCAAGGCCTTTTCGGTCACGTTCGACAAACGAAATAAAGCTTCAAAAAACTGTGGTAGGTAACGGTTAGCATTTTTACCTCGTATCAAACTCGGTACTTGTTTTATGATCAAGAACTCGTTGTGAAGCTTATAAACAAACCCACTTTTGGAGAGGACGTCTGCAGAATGTTCGATATGTTCTCGCTCACTCTGACTGAGACGTATCCTAACCGGAACTAGCAATGGTGTAGGTTCAATGTCCTTCCCTTCAAATGATGTTGGAAGACGAGAATCAGTGGCATCTATATCAACATTTAAGCTGTCTGAACCACGCACGACCTCATATAATAATGTCAGATCGACAAGCCACATTTGCTCTTGCAATTTAATGAACAAGCTATCCCCGTCGCGATGAACAATCTGTAAATCGAATGGATTCTCACCCAACGTGGCCGCTTTTGGCTTAGTATTGTCTGGAGCACGCTCAGCCCCCGTTTCCCCATTATCACCAACTACACTATGAAGTGCTTTAACGGTTTCACCGGATTCTACACATTCATCAAGCTGAAGCTGAGTGAGGCTTGGTTTAACGAGCGGCTTGAGTCCAAACTTAGGCTCAGATTTTTCAAACGTCAGTCCATTTGGAGAGACTTGAGTCTCTTTAACCGCATATTGATGATGAGAATCGTCATTGCGAGATATAGGTTCAGAACGTTTATTTTGATGGCTCAATTCCGACGAATCTGTACTACCTTTTTCACTGTCGCCTATTTGAGTTGGGGTTAAAGCGCTAAAACTAGGCGCCGGTATCTCTGGACTTACCGCGTTTGACGATTGGAAGCTCTGTTGCGGCGTGACGACCCACTCTGGCTTGGTATTTTTACTTGTTTCTTCGTCGGTTAAGTCTGCTTGAACTTGATTAAAATCAGCGAGTCCTTCTTGAAACGCTGACACGATTAAGTCATGTAGTAATCGAGAATGATGAAAACGCACTTCGTGTTTTGCTGGATGCACATTAACATCAACATCCGTCGCCGGTAACTCAATAAACAAAACGTACTCTGGTTGTTGCTCATGATGCAGTTGATCAGCATAAGCCTGGCGAATCGCATGCTGAATCAGCTTATCTCTCATCATTCGACCATTAACAAACGCATATTGAGCGGGGCTCACGGTCCGACACGTATTGGGCTCGCGAACCCAAACGGCAATATTTACATCGCCGTATTCAAGTGTTCTATTACTGGTATTATCGACAAACTGCTGATTGATCACTTCGGCAATCCGAGCACTGTGACGGTCATTGCGATCCTCAAGATGGGCCTGACTGCGAAAACGTTTCACCGTTTTGCCATTGTGTTTGAGGACAAACGCAATCTCTGGACGACTCATAGCGATGCGTCTTATAAGTGTTTCTATGTGGCCAAATTCTGTTTTTTCGGCGCGTAAGAACTTACGTCTCGCTGGTGTATTAAAAAACAGGTCCAATACCTCAACACTACTACCATTTGGGTGTGCGGCTGGCTTTACATCCACCGCCATATCCAGCCCCTCAGCAATCGCTGACCATGCTTGACTTTGGTGTTTTGGCTTTGAGGTAATTGTTAGTCTAGAAACTGAACTGATTGAGGCTAGCGCTTCACCACGAAACCCCAAACTGACGATGGCTTCTAAATCTTCCATATCGGAGATTTTGCTTGTCGCGTGACGAGATAACGCCAGCGCTAACTCATCTTTATCTATACCCTTGCCATCGTCTTTGATCAGTATTTTTTTATGACCACCGCGCTCAATATCAATTTCGATTTTAGTAGCGCCTGCATCTAATGCGTTTTCAACTAGCTCTTTAACAACAGATGACGGCCTTTCTACCACTTCACCTGCGGCAATCTGGTTGGCCAGCTGAGGTGGTAAAATTTTAATACTCATGCTGACCTTTATTTTGACATCGGAATGGAAAGAGTTTGACCGAGGCGAATAACACTTGATTTGAGGTTATTGGCCGATTTAATGGTTGATACTTTCACATTATAGTTTTGAGCAATCACAGATAATGACTCACCGCGTTTGACTTTGTGTTTGATAACGCGCTTCTTCTTTGATGCTAAATAAGTGCCATCGGGAGGATAGCGATTGAAGTATTTTTTAACCGCTGAAACAATCGCATCAGATAGTCGATTTTGTTGCCATGCATTCTTTAAGAGCTTTTCTTCTTTCGGATTAGAGATAAAGCCCGTTTCAACAAGGATTGAAGGATAATTAGGTGATTTTAATACTCCTAAGCTCATCGACTGAGGTTTGCGTTTGTGAAGCTTAGTAACACCTTTAAGTTCAGACAATACATCGCGAGCAACATAAAAGGCTTGGTCACGAGAGTGGTCCATACTCATATCAATGAAGGCGTATTTTAAATATGGGTTGGCTTTAGGATCGCTGATGGCAATAGAGTCAGCGACACCACCTAACACTTCTGAGCGACGTTCTTGATCTTCAAACACTCGACCTACTTCTGTTTGAGCTCGGCGAATACTCTGTACCCAAACAGATGCGCCATTTGGTCCAGGAGAAGTAAAAGCGTCGGCATGGATAGAAATAAATAAATCGGCACCGGCACGGTCAGCCTTTCTGGTTCTTGAATGCAAATGAACATAATAATCACCCGTTCGGGTCAAAATGGCTTTCATGCCTTTTATTTTATTGATTTGCGCAGCGACTTTTTTAGCAATTGCTAAAGTTACGTATTTTTCGTAGTAACCCGACGGGCCGATGGAACCTGGGTCTTCACCGCCGTGACCAGCATCCACCGCGATCACAACGTCTCGATTTTCACCCAACTTTTCTTGCGCTTTTGCATCTTGTTTTTGAATATCAAATAAATCAATGACAACACGATCACCATAAGGACCTGCTGGGGCGACGTCGAACACGGTAGGACGGACTCGTTTGGTCAACTCTAATACCAGTCTGGTATCGCTCTTGCGCTTTGGTTTACTGCTGCGGATTTTTTTTATCAGACCACTCTCTAAACTTATAGAGCTGAGGTCTTTGCTCAATTTGGTATTTTTGAGATCAATAACCAGTCTTTCTGGGTTTTTAAGAGTGAAGTGAGTGTATTTGGCCTTACCAGACATATCCAATACAACTCGAGTCTTGTCTGGCGATGGCCAGACACGCACATCAACGACATCTTCTTTAGCAAATGCGCTAACGCTGCAAAAAAGGCTTGCAACTATTAGCCATACAATTGAATTAAAAAAGAGTTTTACCACCACAACCACCCAAGATTAAAAACGGTTTATTATTTTTGTTATTGCATCCAAACCACGTTTAGAATTCCCTTTAAAACTTATTTCACGTTGTTCTTCAGAGTATGTCAAATAAAGTTCGATGTCGGCATTTGGTAGAAAGTGTTCGCCTTTTTCTGGCCATTCAATAATACAAACGGCTTTGTCATTGAAATAGTCTCTAAAGCCCATGTACTCGAGTTCTTCAGGATCAGCAAGCCGGTACAAATCAAAGTGATAAACGGACGCGTGTTCCATTTCGTATGGTTCGACTAATGTATAAGTTGGACTTTTGACACGGCCTTCATGACCCAAACCCTGAATAATGCCTCGGCTCATAGTGGTCTTTCCCGCCCCTAAGTCGCCATGCATAAAAATGGTTGTACCAAGCTCGACTGACTCAGCAATTACGTTACCCATTTTTACTGTGGCCGACTCATCAGCTAATAAAATCACCGTTGAATTTATGTCTTTCACTGTTTTCTCACTTACATCATGACCACATCAAATTGGTCCTGATTATACATGGGTTCAGTTTTAACTTTAATCTGTTTGCCAATAAAGACTTCGAGTTCAGCTAAATTGTGATACTCGTCGTTTACTAGTGACTCAGCAACCGCAGGCGATGCATAAACGACAAATTTATCGGCATTGTAGGCACGATTTACTCGAACGATTTCACGTAATAATTCGGCACAAATTGTTTCGACGGTTTTGATATAGCCACGACCTTTACACGCTGGACAGGTACCACAAAGTACATGCTCCAAACTTTCACGTGTACGCTTACGTGTCATTTCCACTAGGCCCAGTGTCGAAAAGCCGTTAATTTTTGTTTTTGCTTTGTCTTTTGCCAACGCGAGTTCAAGACTGTGCAGCACTCGACGTTGGTGATCATTACTGTCCATATCGATAAAATCGATAATGATGATACCGCCTAAGTTACGTAAACGGAGTTGTCGAGCAATTGCCTGTGTCGCTTCACTGTTAGTGTTAAAGATAGTGTCTTCAAGACTACGATGACCAACAAAAGCGCCAGTATTAACATCAATCGTGGTCATTGCTTCGGTTTGGTCAATGACCAAATAGCCACCCGATTTTAAATCGACTTTTTTATCTAGAGCACGCTTAATCTCTGCTTCGACGTCAAACAAATCAAAAATCGGACGTTCGCCAGGGTAATACTCTAGCTTGTTCGTCATTTCTGGCATGAATTCGTCGGTGAAAGCCACTAACTCGCCATACATCAGCTTGGAGTCGATACGCACGCGTTCCAAGTCATCAGCAATAAAATCTCGAATCGTTCTAAACGCCAAGCTCAAATCTTCATACAAAACGGCTTGGTTACGAGTTTTCTTTTTGCGTTTGATGATCTTTTGCCATAGACGTTTAAGAAAAACAGCGTCCTGCGCCAACTCTTCTTTTCCAGCGCCTTCAGCCGCCGTGCGAACAATAAAACCGCCCTCACCCTCTTCATAGTGTTCTTCAACTATAGATTTGAGTCGATAACGCTCTTTGTCATTTTCGATGCGTTGTGAAATACCAACGTGTTTGGCATCCGGCATGAAGACTAAATAGCGAGAAGGCAAAGTGATGTCTGTGGTCAATCTCGCGCCTTTAGTGCCAAGAGGATCTTTAACCACTTGTACTATAATTTTTTGACCTTCTCGAACCAGCTCTTTGATATCACGTGCAGTGTTACTGTTTGAGGTAATTTGGTCTTTTTCATCATCGTAAGTGATGATATCTGAAGCGTGTAAAAAGGCGGCTTTTTCCATTCCAATATCAACAAAAGCCGCTTGCATCCCCGGCAATACCCGGCTGACCTTACCAAGATATATATTGCCGACAATTCCATTAGCACTTTGGCGTTCGACGTGTAGCTCTTGCAACATACCATTTTCTACCGCGGCAACACGGGTTTCACTGGGTGTTACATTGATCAACAACTCTACACTCATAATACGCCTATCTCCTCTAACGCTTCTGCTAATTCGGCCAGTGGTAACCCAACAACCGCACTGACACTGCCATTTATTGACTTCACAAATTGACCACCAATTCCCTGTATTGCGTAAGCCCCCGCTTTGTCTTGAGGCTCATTGGTTTGCCAGTACTTTGCGATTTTTGATTCATTTAACGTGACAAAGTTCACCTCAGTTGTGACGGTTTTGGTAATTGTTTTTGCCTTTGTCACTATGCTAAATGCAGTTAATACTTGATGAGATGAACCTGAAAGCGCCATTAACATAGATGTACAATCAGCTAAGTCCGCAGGCTTACCCATAATTCGTCCATCTTTAACGACAGTGGTGTCTGAGCCTATCACTGCGGTGTTTTCTGGACTAACAATCTCATTAAAGATGGTCGCGGCTTTTTGAACGGATAAACGTTCTACATAGTCTTTAGGTGACTCCCCAGTCAGCACAGATTCATCAATGTCTGCACTTTGTTGGTCAAAGTTTTTAACTAAATGTCCCAACAACTCTTTGCGCCGAGGCGACTGACTTGCAAGAATAATATTCATCAATTCTTTACCTCACTCTAAAGCGTCGACGATACCCGCGTAACACCGGGAACAACCATAACCAAAAAACACTGCTAGTCAGTGCGGGATATAAATATTCGACTGAAAATTCGACCTGAATCAAAAACTTGTTCGCCCAAAAAATAACGAAGTGATACAAGATTAAAAACACAAATAAAATAGCTGATTGTTGCCAAATAGAAAAATTTCTCAGCTTTTGGAAGTTACTCGCGGTAACAAAAATCACTAATGCCATTGCTAGGGCGTGAACACCCAATACCGTTCCCAACAAAATATCTAATATAAAACCTAAAATCCAAGCTGTGCCTATATTTACTTTGTGTGGAAGCGCTAACGTCCAATAGATGAGTACTAACGCTAACCAGTTTGGCCTAAATGCTTTTATTTCGAGCGGTAATGGCATTATGCTTAAAATCAATGCGATTAAAATGGTGATGCCAATAAACCACCATGACGATCTGAACAGCCTACTCATTTGGACGCTTCCCTACTTCTGTGACACCATTATTTGTGTTTCTACTCGATGAAGCATTAGAACGTTTGAACTTGCGTTTCTTGGACGTCGTTGACTGCGCCTGCTCGATACTTTTGAGCTGGGACGCTTGAGTCCACAATAATAGTACGTGCTTCAAACGATTAACTTGTGCAGCAGGCGTCGCGGTAATCTCTAGAAACGGTTTACTCAAATCAGTTTTTACATCAACTACTTTTGCAACCGGATAACCATCCGGAAAAACGCCACCAAGGCCAGAGGTAATCAATAAGTCACCGACTTGAATATCGGTATCATGAGGCATGTTGGACAGCGACATCAGATTGATGTTACCTGTGCCATTTAGTACGCCTTTTATATCATTGCGAAGCACACGAACCGGGATGGCATGAGTCTGGTCTGTCAATAAAATAACCCGAGCGGTATTGTTCCCTGCCGATACAACCTGGCCGACAACCCCCATGTGATCTAATACCGGCTGACCTTCATAAACTTCATCGGATAAGCCTTTATCGATAACCACGTTATGGGAATAAGGATGGCTTGCAACTGACATAATTTCTGCAACGGCTTTTTTGGCTTCTACTCGAATATTGGTATCAAGTAGTGCTCTTAAGCGAGCGTTTTCAGCCATGAGCATTTCGTAGCGCTGAAGCTTTTCATTTTGTTCTAATTGAAGAATTTGGAGTTTTTCGTTTTGGTCTAATAGCTTTTGCTTACTAGCACCATATTTCGCGGCCCCTTCGAATAACTCTTGTGGTAAGTCAGCTAAATATTGAACGGGTGCAACAATACTGTTTAAGGTACTGCGAATTTGGCGTGAGCTGTCGGTGTATACATCAACCGTCATGGCGACAATACTAAGCACAAATACAATTGCAAATCGCAATGACAAGGCCGGTCCTGAGCCAAATATCGGATTCATAGGCTACCTAAATAGTATTTCGAACGTTAATCTTTTGTTAGCAAAACGGCAGTCGAAACTGCCGTTAATCAAAGAATGATGGATGAGAAAGCTATACGCTTAATCGAGTTACTCGTAACTAAATACGTCGCCACCATGCACATCAATCATTTCTAGCGCTTTACCACCACCACGTGCAACACAGGTTAATGGGTCATCGGCGATGATAACCGGAATACCCGTCTCTTCCATTAACAGTCGGTCCAGGTCACGCAATAATGCGCCACCACCGGTTAATACCATGCCGCGCTCTGAAATGTCAGATGCTAGCTCTGGTGGAGACTGCTCCAATGCAACCATAACAGCACTTACAATCCCTGATAGTGGCTCTTGAAGCGCTTCAAGAATTTCATTTGAATTAAGTGTGAATGAACGCGGTACACCTTCCGCTAAGTTACGACCACGAACTTCTAATTCTTTTACGTCTTGTGACGGATAAGCAAAACCAATTTCTTGTTTGATTCGCTCGGCCGTGGCTTCACCAATTAAGCTACCAAAGTTACGACGAACGTAATTAATGATAGCTTCGTCGAAACGGTCACCACCAATACGAACAGACGATGAGTAAACGACACCATTTAGTGAAATAATCGCAACTTCTGTCGTACCACCACCAATATCAACAACCATTGAGCCTGTCGCTTCTGATACTGGTAGACCAGCACCGATAGCTGCGGCCATTGGCTCTTCAATTAGGAATACTTCTCGAGCACCAGCACCAAGCGCAGATTCTCTGATTGCACGCTGCTCAACTTGAGTTGCGCCACATGGAACACATACCAATACTCGAGGGCTTGGACGTAGGAAGTTGTTGCTATGAACTTGTTTAATGAAGTGTTGTAACATTTTTTCAGTTACATAAAAGTCGGCAATTACGCCGTCTTTCATCGGACGAATAGCTTTGATGTTACCTGGAGTTCTACCAAGCATTCGCTTTGCTTCACCACCGACTGATGCCACACTTTTTGGGCCACCAGCTCTTTCTTGACGAATCGCAACCACTGAAGGTTCGTTAAGCACGATACCTTGTTCTTTTACATAAATAAGCGTATTTGCCGTACCAAGGTCAATCGACAAATCGTTTGAAAACATTCCGCGCAGATTCTTAAACATGGCGCTTTTAATTCCTTTGAAAACTTCATCAAATTAATAACCGTTAACTTTACCTAACGGCCTGAGACTGAGCAAGAGAGTAGCGCAAACAAATCTAAATTTCTTTCATAATCTGACATATTTATGTAATTAATTTAGTTTTATTGAAATGACTAACGTTCCCGCTTGTAAATAATCCTATCATTCCCTCTGAAACGACCAAATGTCACTGTCGTGACGGGTAAATTTAGATCTAAAGCATCATCAATCCCATCGCCGTCAACGTCGGTAAACCCTGCACCACCATTATCATCCCAGTCCCAACGTAAATGGGATGCTTCTGTGGATAAATCAACCTCAATATCAAAGCCACCGATATTCTGGTCGCCTGGCGCGGCAAATGGCAATGAGATAAACCCACCAATAGACGTAACTTGAGAAACGCCGTCAAAGCCATTCAAACTTGTCGGTGCGCCGCTAATGTCTAGCGTATAACGAGGAGGATTATTATTCACATCGAACTCATTTAGGCCGTCAATCGTGACCGCGTTTTGAGTCAACACCGTGCAATTGTCATCACTGTGGTATTGCCATTCACCATTTGGCATAAATACTTCTAGTTTAGCTCGCCAAGGTAATTCTTCTAATTCTGAGCCATAAGTACTCGCAACTTTGATTCGTCCATAACGAAGTTCTGTTCCAGTAATATTGTCAATTGCAACTGGCAAATATGCTGGGTCTGACGCATTCGTCTTAATGCCGATACCATTGTTATCAACAAAGGCCGAAGCCGGAATTGTCACGTTAATATCAGCACTGAACGGACTATCAGGCGTTGCTGACTTGGCATATTTCACACGCTGGCCGGAAATCTGATAACTGCGCTGTCCATCAACTGGCGTTGAGTTAGACTCAACCGCTGTCATTAAACCATTTTCAGTGAGGATCTGATTATTGTTTACCGAGCCATTCTCAACATATTGGTTGCCAATAAATTCTGTTTCCATCGTTGTCGTATTTTGCTGCCATGCACCACTAATGTCAGCAAATTCAGTCGTTCCATTAATAGCATTTTTAGCCGTCAGCGTTACTTCTGGATTTGAGCTCCAGGCAATCTCTTGTCCAATATAACTAAACGCATTACATGTATCGGCTAAAACAGGTGTATTAACTGTTGCGGTGTAATGACTAATATCAAAGGTCCCCGTTAAACCACTAGCGCTAGGGATCGTAGAGCCTAAATAATTATTGTCAGAAAAATTGAGTTGAAGAGTTGCTGCTTCATCATAATCTACGTTAAGCACTTGTGGATTAGCCGAACCAATCACATTCACTCTTTCACTTGGCCCATTTGGATTTACAACCGTGGAGTTAGCAATACGCAACTCTTCTAAATTATTTGGAACCACGCTGCTGTTTTCAGCAGAGATTTGGGCATCAGTTGGCGCTACTCGAACCGCAGATACTTGATAATCTCCAGATGGAATATAATTTTGTAGAACCGTACCATCGCTGCATTGGCCGGCAATGACAACCTGCTCAGTGATACCTGCAGTATTATTTGGATCGCCATCTACCCAACTAGCAGTCAGCTCGGCAGGTACAAAGCCAACCACCGCATTTGTGCTAGTTAACGTGCCATTTGCATCATTCACCACAACAGACAATTGGCCCGCCTCACGGTAGTCAACATTAATTGTGGCTTCTGCATTGTTATCAAACGTGACGTTTGTGACCGGGCCTGTTTGCCCTGCATTGTGGACAGTGCCATTAATATTCGCAGTTGCTGAATTCACAACACTGCTACTATCTGGATTGTGGTAATCAAAGTTAAATGTAAGTGGGTAATCACCTGATGTATAAGCAGGTACACAAGCTCCAGATCCAGGGTTACCTGATTCTTGTACAGCTTGAATGGTAAAACTATTTACACCACAGGCTTGTGTCGTCCCATAGTCTCCATTTGTAACAATAAAGCCACTCGAGGCGACGTTATAGTTGCAGTCTTCTTGGTTAGTCGCAGAGTTTAGACACTTAACCGCAGAGACATCAGGTGAGGTGCCGGTCAACTCAAAGGTACCGACGTTTGTTTCATTAAAAGTGGCACCCGCTAACTGCCCGGTATTGCCATCAATGACATAATTACCTAGATCCGAAATCACACCGCCATTATTCTTCTGCAAGGTAAAGTTAATGTCTGCGCCTGTATATATTGACGAACAATCAGCGTTAGCACAGGCGGTTAGATTGACAGAGTGCGCCGCACAAGAAACACCTGAGCCATTATGGGTAATACGAATATGGTCGAGTTGTGCATCACAAGGACGTGTCTGATTCATCAATTTATTCACCTGAGTTTGTGAATAAGCAAATGGCAACACATTCACTTCATCAATAGCGCCATCAAAAACTTTTAGCTGGCTAGTACCAGTATACAAATTACCAATATAAAAATTAGAGTCGGTATTTGGAATAAAGGTACTCGACTCGCGATATTTACCTTCTAATTGGCCATCAACGTATACAGCAACACGCTCGTTTTGGGGAAGAGAGCCATCAAAAACGACTGCAATGTGGTACCAGCGATTGGTTTCAAACACTGTATTTGTCGTAAAGCGATCATTCGTCGTATCAATATCTATATACAAACGGCCACCTGCATTTCTCAGGAAGAATAACCCGTATGAAACATTGCTAGAGAAAGAAGGCCGCTTCGACAGGATACCTCGAGCATTGGTGCCGTTAGTTTGCTGGAACGTATCGGCATTAAACCAAGCAGAAATAGTGAGTTGCGAAGTATTATCAAGACCATCACTATCTGGGATTTCGACATAATCATCCACCCCATCAAAGGTGCCGTAGCGACAACTGCCAGGCGAACCTGGAATCGCCGGATTGCTTCCTGCTGTATTGGCACCATCACCGTTTGCAAACCCGAGAGCCTTACCATGCAGACCAAACTTACTGTTATCTAACACTTCTCCGTCATTACCAGACCAACTACTCTCATCTAAGTGCCATTGACCTGCCGCGCAATTCCCTTCAACTAGACCAAGTTCTGCGGCGCCGATATAGCTGCGATCGTCAAAACTTGTCATGGTATGTAAACGCAGGTATTTAGCATTTATTTCGTTAAACTCAAACGTCTGCAATTGCGCTACGTTTTCCGCTTTAAAAATATAATCTTTATATTTTGCATTCGGTTGCGTGCTATTTGGGATCTCTGGTGAACCAAACAGTTTGAACTCAGTTAGTCCTGTGTAAGATGGGTCGCCATGGTTATTAATCGTGATTAATTTAACGCCTTGCGCACCGACAATTTGATCATCGGTATCCAAAGCAATTCGGTGCGGCCCACGTGACATAGGCAACTTAAATGTGTGACTTGGTGTCACACCATTGCCCAAAACCTCAAACTCTCTCAACCCGATGTAATTTCTATCACCATAGTTATTGATAGTAATCAGTTGCACTTCTGTAACATCCAAAGGGATATCATCTTGGTCTAGTACCCATGTTTGCTCACCCGCTATCATACTGCCTGTGAACGTATGAGCGGCAGTGATACTTGGACCTAATATTTCAAACTCTCTCGCACCAACATAATCTCTATCACCGTGATTATTAATAGTCACTAAACGAACATCGGTTACATTAGAAACCACGTCATCACTATCAAGCTCAAATGTTTGCCACTCATTGATCATCTGAGCATTGTATATAGTCGTCTCATTGACCGCAGGACCGAGTATTTTGAATTTTCTTGCACCGATGTAATCACGATCACCATGATTACTGATCGTCACTAATCTTACTCCAGTAACATTTTCAGGAACATCATTACTATCTAGCTCAAAAGTCTGACCGTCACTGTGCATATCTGCGGTGAATATTGTTGTTTCTGTAATTGATGGACCTAATACTTTAAATTCGCGTAATCCCGCATATGAAAGATCACCATAGTTGGTCAATGTCTGAAAACGCAACGCTTTGACTTTGTCCGGTAAGTTGTTTGGATCTAAATCAAAATACTCACCGTTGCCATTCATCGAAGCTGTGAAGGTGTAAATTGGCCCGACAGTATCGCCCTCAACAATGAATTCGCTGACACCTGTGTAACGACTATCTCCATGGTTAGTTAACGTTACTAATCGGATGTCCGTTACGTTGCTAAGATTAGGAACGTCCCA
>NZ_CEYNSH010000009.1:48632-70693 GCF_982872775.1 Psychrosphaera sp.
TTGGCTATTTGGCACTTGGATACGTTGCCATTCTGTATTGTCACCCATGATGACATGAACTTGAAAGTCTTTAACTGAGCGATCATCTGTGCCATAGTTTTTTAAATAAAAGCGTTCTATTTTGAATTGATCACCAGCCTCAGTGAAGGTGTCGTTGTCGTTCACGTCAAAGCGGAACTCCATGTTGTTATACATCTTGTTACTGAGCCAAAATGTTGTATCGTCACCATCATGAAGATTATCTGCTCCCCATTGAGTCGCATTCACCTCTGAGTCTTTTACAGTAAGCTCGGCACCGTTGTTTGCCAACAAGAAATTAAAATCTGGATCGCCCTCTGCTGCGCCAGGGGTCGGAATAGGTTTCCAATCCGCACTTCCTGCCACTTGCACTTCAATTTGAAACTCATAGATTGAGCGGTCGTCAACCCCATAGTTTTGAATGTAAAACTTGTTGAAAGTGAACTGATCGTCGTTGCCGCCGACTGCATTGTCACGGTCCAAGTCAAAGACAAACTCCAAAACATTATTATTTTTTCGACTTAACCAACGCGTTTTGTGGCTGCCGTCTATTAAGTTTTTACCAGCCCAATTGGTATTATTAACTTCTGAATCAACGCTAAGGAGTATGCCGCCGTTGTTCACTAGAGCAAAATCAAAGTCAACATCACCAACTTGCGCTCCGGGCACTCTAATTGGTGTCCAGTCTGTATTGTCGGTGGTTTTCACTTCGACTTGAAATTCATTAATGGAACGATCATCAGCACCGTAATTTAACAGACGAAATCGCTCAAATGTAAACAAGTCGCTTGCTTCAGCGTGTACATTGTTTTCCTCTGGGTCAAACTGAAAAGCTATCTTACTCGCTAAATCTCGCGCCAACCAACGAGTGTTTTGGTCGCCATCATGGATATTATCGGCGCCCCAAGATGTGGTATTAAGTTCACTGCTCTTTTCTGTCATCAACGCGCCGTGGAATAAAAGCGCAAAGTTAAAGTCTGGTTCGTTTGTCACCGAACCTGGCACCTCTATTTTTCGCCAATTTGAGTTTGTTATTGTCTTGTAGGCTACTTGAAAATGTCTGACAGAGCGATCATCGCTATTTCCGTAGTTTCGAATTCGTATTTTGCTGATGTCGAACAGATCATCGGTATCGCCGTCCTTTCCAGACATCATGTCTTGATCTGGGTTAAAACTGAACTCTAGATAGTTATTACCTTTGGCACTTAACCACCTAGTATTTGGGTCACCATCATTTGCGTGATCACCGCTCCAGTTCGTTGTACTAAGCGCATTATCGACTCTGTCTAATGAGCCGCCTTCATAACTTCTTGTGTAAATAAAGTCAGGATCACCAACCTGTGAACTAGGGACTTCTAATAAGCGCCACACCGTTCCGTCTGTGGTGTAAGCAACCTGAAAATCACGAACTGAACGGTCGTCATTGCCGTAGTTTAAAAACTCCAACTCATTGATATTTATTAAATCACCATTGGTACCGTTCCAATCCGCATCAAAACTGAAAGTTAACTCGTTACCGCCTCTGTTCGATAACCATTGCGAGCGAGTATCACCGTCATTGATGTGTTTGGCGGCCCAATTGTTAGCATTGTGCTGATAAGTAAAGTCTATGAGTCGCGCACCTTGTGCCCAACTCAAGTAGTTTAGTAAATCGGTGGGATTGTCGTTAACCGCAATGGGTTGCCAACCTGTTATGCCAAAATCTGCAGCTAAGCTATCGTCAGAGGTAGTGAGTAAGGCAAACTCTTTAATATTTCGATTGGAAACGTTGTAATTTAGCAAACTAATGCCAGCAAAACATGACGGGTCGCCACTAGAGTCTAAAAGTATATTGATGTCGTTGGTTTGTTGCCTGCTTAACCATCGCGTTCGATTGTTGAAGTCAAGTAAATTACTTGCCGCCCAAGTCGTATCATTATATTCGAACTGCACACCAGTGACTTGTGCGTTTTCAAGACCTTCTCCAGCATGTGCTATCCCGACCGTTAAACCAGAACTAAAAGCTAATAATAGAGACAACGACGTTTTTTTTAAAACCATTCTACTTTCTCGCTTCTACTTCTAATGTGCGACTCACACATGTCTCTAACGCACTACAAATTTCGTCAGCGGACGCAGGTGCACCTGAATTTCCCACTAATGCCGCTTTACATACGCCGGTGCTAACGATTTCAAAATAGTCATTGTTGCCAATTGAGACTTCTTGGCATGAGACAACCGCATTACAGTTTTCTAACCCTGCAGTAGCAAAGTATAGCTGTTGTTTTGCAATGCAGCTGTATGGCGCGTTATTAAGTGGAAATATTTGAGTGAGCACCAACTCTGTCGCAGTATCAGCTGCCAGTAGAGAACGTGTGCCAAGAATTTCATTCACATTCTGATCGGTGCTCGACGATATGGTCTGAGTAATACTCAAGCTTAAGATAGCAAATACAACAATGATAAAAACAGCAATGACTAAGCTACTGCCTCTTTGTTTAGTGGCAGTAGGCAATTTATTAAACGTAGTTTTTCGATTCTTTGTTGGCTTAAGGGACATTAGGGATATGTACCTCTTGATTGAAAAACATATTCTCGTCTTGGTTCGCATTAAACTCTAGATAAATGTTCACCACTGCGTTTCTAAATAACGCCCCTTCTTCGTACCTAAATGGCGGCTCGGTAGACAAGTTATTCTCTATACCTTCCGACATTAGTACGCCACCAAATACAGCAAAGATTGGTGGTGGAAAGGAATTATTAATGGTATTTCGAACATAACGATAGGCGTTGTTATTAAATACACAATAAATCACGACCTGATCGCCTGTGTAATATCTTTTATTGGGTGACTCACTTGTAAACGACTCTGTATCTCTAAACGTCAGTCGATAGTCCGGTCCAGTACCTGTTATCGAGTCGATTTCTGCATATTGAGGTCCCGCGCCATAAATATGGATTGCCTCAGTTGCGTATATGTAAAACTGATCGCCACTTTGGTAATTACCATTCCAGCTGACGATATCAATTTGATTACCGGTCGCTGGTGCAATTGGGGCATTGATCGCATTTGCATCCGTACGATAAGCGCCAGAACCTTTAATAGGAACAAAGCGGATACAATCTCCGTTGGCGTTAGTTTGTACGCTATTCGGAATAGACTCGCGCAGCTCTCGTGTAATGCGCTCCACCAAAAAGCGGCTTTTACTTAAAACGTGCTGACGGTCTGTCGCTTGAATATACAATTCAGTGCCAAACACAATAAACTTGGATGTCGCTATTCCCAAAATACCTAAAATAACTATCACCGCGACCAACTCTATCAGGGTAAAGCCGCTATTGTTCTTTTTACTATTCTTGGCCATTACTTTTAAAGAACGTTTCATTAATAATTCGTCCTATACAAAGTGTAGTTAACAACAGAACCGCGAGGCGGAGTTACAGATACCGTAATGCGTTTGGCCAGACGGTTGTTAAGCCCTAAGTCTGCACCCGCATACTGGACTCGAACATCGACAGTAAACTCTTTATAAACACCGACTAATGCTTGGTTTTCTATATTGGTAATTTGGTCACCCGTTGCGCTAAAGCAGTGGAAGTCGTCAATATCATTGTATTGATCGCGAGTGCTCTCTTCTGTCCACGTATTTGATACGGAGCAGTCCGACGGTAAGTTAGCAATACACGGCGTACCGCCAGCTTCGTCACAACGAAACGCGCCCCCCGTACGAGATGAGTTATGATCATAACTTCTGGCATTGATTTCGTTCATTAAAGATTGTGCGAGCTCGGCAGAGCGAACCTGGAACCATGGGTCTGTGCTTCTCTGCGCCTGAGGCACGAGCACTCCAGTTAACAGCAATAAAGCCACGGATAAAGCAGTGATACCCACCACCATCTCCACCAGGGTAAATCCGGATTGAGCCTTATTGGCAGGCATAAATATACCCCTCGGACTCTATACACACTGCGTATGTTTCAATAGTGATTCGGCAACGACGAAAACAAGTTCCAACATTCGTTGAAGGCCTTCCCCAACTATCAAACTCTAAGAAGTTGATCTGACCATTTTGGCCATTGGTTACAGAATAGTTATCAATGTCTTCGATTATTAAAAAATCTGCGGCTGGGCTATTTGTCACATCTATTAGGCCCGCGGCACATTGACCAGAAGTTGGGTTTTGAGCAGATAGTCCTGAACTATTGGCTAAAAAACGAATCCGGTGGCAAGTACTTGAGTCATCTTGGGTGTTTTGCATGGCTCGCATCTGAATGGTGCGAAGTAAAGAAATGAATTGATCTCGATGAGAGACAAGTTGGTACTCACTAGTACCCTGCAGCTTTGGCAAAACAGTAATGCCCAATACTGCAATTAGTAAAATGACAACGATCACTTCAACCAAGGTAAAGCCTTGCGAATGCAAGGCTCTAGATCTAGCTCTAAACCCGGTGGAAGGTCGTGTTAACAATCGTTGTCACCTCAGTGTTACAAAATGTATTACAATAATGTGCTACAAAATGTACTACATAACGCTAAGCGTTAATTAACACTCATTTGTAAATTCATTAATAGTGGCCGGCGTATTGGCATCTGCTGCTTCGGTATATTCGACATAACACGCTTGATCGTTAGTAAAGTCGTTGTTGCCACCATCGTAATCGCCTGCTGGGAATATACGCGCAACGTCACCAACGACCGCAATCTCCCAGTCTTGGCCAGTGTCAGCCTGGCCTGGACCACGGCTGGTGATTTCTAGGATAGCTTGAAGGTTTGCACGTGCCGCATCTGGGTAACCATGTACTACATTTACTGCAGGGTTCGTAGTTGAGGCACTCGGAGAACTAGCTACACCTTGCACTAGCGCTTTTGAGTAAACGATGTTTGCTGCACTTTTTAATGACGCTGACAAACCTTGTACTGTTGATACTTTTGCGTCGCTTTGTAGATTTAAAAACTTAGGTGACGCCGTTGCTGCCAAAATACCTAAAATAACAATTACAATAATCAGCTCGATTAGAGTGAAGCCTTGTTGTTTGCGTTGTATATTCATTATGAATAACTCCTAACTTAAAATTTAATTCTGTGTAATGTCATTCAACATTAGTTCTTGAATACGGTAATTTGACCTGAGTCCGCATTGTATTCAAAACCTTGGCGATTCGCTGTTGTAGCCGCGTTATTCACATAGTTAGCGTTAACTGTGTCACCCGACTCTAGTCCTTCTGCCAAAACGTATTGGCACTCACTATTACCAGAGAAACGAACCACATAACGCTCGCCTTGGTAATTGGTGCTACCAGCTAATACCGTCGTTGGTGCTGATTGGAACATACTTTGAAAAACAAACTGACAAGCTTGTGCATCCATATCTGACGCTGAATTCTCGTTACTGTTGCCCGCTGGGTAACCATTGTCAGTCACATCTAGCGCGATACCATCGTAATCAATATCAATGTTACCTGCTGGGCGGCCTGCTAATTCCCACTCTGCACGGACTAAGCCAACTGCACTTGCAAAACCACCAGCAACACCCTCTACCGAAGCATCTCGTGCATCGTCTGTAACATTAAGTAATCTTGGTACAGCAGCCGCACCTAAGAAACCTAGGATGATTACCACGATTACCAATTCGATTAGGGTAAAACCCTGTTGTTTTTTCATTTTTTGTACCTCAATCATCATTTAAATTCAGTCTATATAAAAATTACTTATTTTTGAAATAATAATATTTAAATATCGACACTTTATAGTTGTTATTTAGCAATATGTTCTAAAAGGCCCTTAAGTGAATCATATTTAAATTGTTTTGTTATTCCGTTAGGCGTTTGCCAAGAATAATTACACACTCTGTCATTACCTTGTACCGAAATAGAAATAAGCTCTTCTCGGTTCGCATTCGTTTCTGCAAAATAGAGCCATAACTTTTTGCAATTTAACCTTGCCTCGACCTCATCCACAGTCAGTGGCCAGCCGTCTTTATTAAGCCACACCCAAACGTCTTTCGGCTGACTTTGTGTCTCGTAATAATCAACCCTTAATTTGCTTGGTTTACCATTGCGATTCCACTCTTGGTGAATATGGCTAATTGATTTGGCGAACCTGTCTGTCATGAGTTGTGCTTTATATTCACCAACCTCATCAACAACGCCAGACAAAGAAAGGCTACCAACATAAAAAATAACGGCTAACACAACACCCGCAATTAATACTCTAAAAAACCAATGTTCGGTCAATGCTTGTTTTTCATCAACCTGACTGTGTTTCATACTTTTGCCTTTAGCCTTGTGCGCTTAGCCTTTAAATGCGGACATCATGTCCCACATTGGTGTAAAGATACCCAGTGCTAGACCACCAACCATTACAGCAACAAAACCAATCAATACAGGTTCTATCTTGGCTGTTAAGCTCTTCAGATCAAAATCGACTTCTCGCTCGTAATAATCAGCCACTTCCTTTAGAAGCTCATCGACTCGGCCAGTTTCTTCACCCACCGCAACCATTTGTAGAACAAGCGGTGAGAACAATTTACTGTTGTTTGACACCCTAAGTAACGAATCACCTTTTTCGATATTTCGGCGCATTTCTTTAATTTGTTGTTCCATAAACGCGTTGTCGACCGCTTCGGCGACCAAAGATAAGCCTGAGGTCATTGGTACCCCTGACTCTAAGATCATGGAAAAGCTTCTGGCGTAACGCCCTAACAAGCTACGCTCAATAATAGACCCAACAAATGGTATTTTTAATTTCGCTTTATCCCAAGTTAATAAGCCTGCTGGGGTTTTGACCCACTGTTTAAAGATGAAAATAGAACCAACAATAATGCCAACCATCAAGCCCCAGTAATTGACAAAGAAATTGGAGGTGCCAATCAAAATTTTTGTCGCGAGTGGTAAATCAGAACCTAACTTGGCGAACATGTTGGCAAAGGTAGGAATTACCATTAGGTTTAACACAAACATTGCAATAACGATGACAATTAAAACTGTCGTTGGATAGCGCATTGCCGATTTGACGCGTTTTCGCGTCTCTTCATCGCGCTCAAAGTATTCGGCCAGCTGTAAAAATGCATCTTCAAGTCGACCCGTATTTTCACCAACATGAACAATGCTGATAGCTAGCTTTGGAAATATTTTACCGTGACTCGACATTGCAGCTGACAAGCTTCTGCCCCGCTCGAGTTGTTGAGCTACATCTTCTAAAGTTCGTTTTAGTGCTTTATTGGTTGAGCTGTCGGCTAGCCCTAAAATCGCGCGGATCATAGGTATACCGGCTTTGGTCAATGAATACATTTGCCTAGAGAAAACCACTAAGTTTTGAGTGGTTACTTTGTCGAACAAATTTTCAAAGATATCTTCTTTTTCTTCAGCTTCTTTCGTCAAGGAGATACTAATTGGAAACTCTTGGCGAGCTAATAATATATCAGCGGCAGCGTTTTCATTTGCCGCTTCAACCTGACCTTTTATATTGTTTCCTTTGGCATCTTTTGCCTTGTATAAGAAAAATGGCATGACTTAGCTCTCTTTCTCATACGTTGCTGTATCAGCAACAACCTCAGCGATACGCAATACTTCTTTCACGCTGGTAATGCCTTGTTCAGCATACTCAAGCGCTGCTTGGCCAAGAGTTTGGTAACCAGGAATCGCTTTAGCTGCAGCCGAGAACCCTTCTGTATCACCATTTCTAAGGGCTGTAATTAGACTCTCATGACTCATCTCTAATAGCTCATAAACACCCGCACGACCTTTATAGCCAGTATTGTTACAGTTTTGACAACCGCTACCATGACTAAACGTCGCGCTGCTCATGTCTTTGCCTGCAATATTCGATATCCAAGTCATTTCTTGTGGGTTTGGTTTGTATTCTGTCGTACACACCTGACATACACGGCGAACAAGACGTTGGGCAAGTACCGCGCGTAATGAGCTCGCTACTAAATAAGGTGCTGCGCCCATATCAATCAAACGTAAAGCCGTTGAAACCGCGTCATTGGTATGAAGTGTGGATAAAACCATGTGACCAGTTAGGGCAGCACGAAGACCAATTTCGGCCGTTTCTTGGTCACGAATCTCACCGACCATGATGACATCGGGGTCTTGTCGTAGCGCCGTTCTTAGAACACTAGAGAACGACAACTCAATTTTGGTATTGATTTGTACTTGGTTAATACGAGGTAATTGGTATTCGACCGGATCTTCAACCGTGATGATTTTACTTTCAGGTGTATTCAGCTCGCTGAGACAACCATAAAGTGTCGTCGTTTTACCTGAACCCGTTGGACCCGTAACAAGGAACATACCATTCGGGCTTTTAACCAATTTGCGAACTTTAGTTAGAATGTGCGGCGGCATTCCCGTCGCTTCAAGACTTAGTAGTCCAGCTGATTGGTCCAATAGACGCATTACGACAGATTCGCCGTGTTGAATCGGCATAGTCGAAATACGAATATCGATTTCGTGACCTTTGACCTTAATGTGAAAACGACCATCTTGTGGTAAGCGTTTTTCAGAAATATCCAAACCCGCCATCAATTTAAGTCGAAGTACTAGCGCAGGTGCAATTTTGACTTCATTTAAAATACTTTCTTGTAAAACGCCATCAACACGAGTGCGAATTCTGAGATTGGTTTTGTCTGGCTCTATATGAATATCCGATGCTCTTACCTGTACCGCATCTTCAAATAGTGAACGCAGTAACTTGGCAACAACGGTGTCACCTTCTCCTTCACCCTCAATTGTGGCAAAGTCAAAATCAGCACTTTCTTCATATTCAGCTTGTAACTGGTGAGCAAAGGCTTCGATTTCTTTGGTTCGACGATACAATTGGTCAAAAGCAGTCAGCATCTGACTTTCACGTACTGCAACAATCTCGATATTTTTACTACCGAATAAATTGGATAGCTGCTCGATAGCTGATAGATCAGCCGGATCCGACATACCTATTGTGACTGAGTCTTGGTCACTTTCTAATACTAAGGCACGTAAGCGGCGAGCGTGCACTTCCGATAACTCATTTGCTAGCTTTTGATCTAGCTGTAAGTTAGAGATGTTGATAAATCGAAGGTTTAGCTGCTGCGCTAAGAATCGTAGTAATTGTTCTTCCGTGATAATACCTGAATCAATTAAGACCGAGCCAAGTTTACGTCCTGATTCTTTTTGTGCAGACAATGCACTCATCAATTCGTCTTCGGAAATGATGTCCTCATCTACAAGCAGGTCACCTAATCGTTTTTTAAGTTTTGGTGCAGCCATGACTACCCTTTTAATACTTCAATTCGTTGTTGTGCAAACGCTACCGACTGTGCAGAAACACCACCGATAGCTATAACGCGTTGATAACTTTCTAGCGCCTGTGCCGTTTTATCCTGGCTGTCTTGAGCGATAGCCAAACCTAGCCACCAATTACCAACAAACGGCTCAATTTCCGTTAGCCTTTTATATGCGCTCTCAGCCGCGCCAAATTCTTTTAGCTGTCTAGCAAGGTTACCCTTAAGCGTGTAAAACTCTTTTCCAGCATCGGTTAATTCCACATTAAGATAGGAAAAGGCACCAGCTAGATTATTCTCTTTAAAAAATATTTTAGCAGCGGTTGTACGCCACTCTTCTACTAGTGGATAACGCTGTAAACCATCATTAATAATAGCAATTGCTCGATTACCTTCACCGCGTCCGTACCATGCGCCCGCCAATAATGTACGCGCTTCTATGTTGGAGTCTGAAATCGATAGTAGCTTGGTTAAGTCTTCAATTGCTTCGGTTATATACCCTTTTTCATAGGCGGTCTTTGCTTTATCAAGAAGTCGCGCAACACGTTCTTCTGGCGTTAATTTGTTTGACGTCTTTTCGATTACAAAAGTCGGTGCAGGGCTATTTGCTTCAGCTGGTTTAGCTTCTGCCGTCGGAGGTCTTTGGCCAGCACCATCTGTTTTTAGTTGTGTCGGTGATGACTGTGATTCTGATTGATTTGTTCGGGCTACCGGATCATTTTCTTCAGCTAGAGCCTCTAAGTTTTTGCCTTCAAGCTCGGCCGCGATGTCGTCAGTGTTTTCGTTAGGCTCAGGCACGACGTCCTCCAGAGGCTCAGCTTGAGTTGTCAACTCATCCTCTGGTGCAGCTTCTGCAGGTAGTTCTGCAGCTGGGTCTGGATCTTCCTCCGGCACAGGAATACCTTCAGGATTCGCATCTTTATTTTTGGTAGAAGCAGTGCTTTCGCTACTTGAATCAGCCGACATTAAAGTCGAAGGCGCTGCATTTGAACTCGCAGAATCGAGCCCTTCGCTTGGCGTCATTGCCCCTCTTGACTGAAATGAATTGGATTGCATCATTTGCCAACCAATAAAGCCTAGTAAGCCAGCAATCACCACCAAAATACCAAGTAAAATAGGGCTAATTGTTCGTCCTGTTGCCGTCATTTGATGAGTAACACCCTTTTCTGACATAGACTGATGAAGTGTGTCTTGAGAGGATTGTCCCTGTGAAGAGGCCCCTTCTTGGCGCTCATCTAAGTCTTTTAACATCTTGTTTATCACACTCATTGCATCAACTCCGCCAACAATGGATAACCTATTAATACCGCCACGGTCACAGAAACAATGGCACACGCCGCAACTAAATAAGACATCGGAATCGAAACGTTATTTTCCGTTTCAATGGCGTCCGTATCTTGCGCTGCAAACTTTACATGTTTTTTATTAACAATGACGCCACCTTCTCCATAAACCAACATCAATGCCTTATGACACATAATGTTGATGAGCCTCGGTACACCCTTGCTGTACTTATGAAGCATTTTGATTGCGCTATCGTCGAATAACACGCCTTGAACACCAGCGACTTCAATTCGATGATTTACGTATTTTCGAATTTCAGCTAACGTCAAGCCGCGTAACTTATATGAAAAAGTAATCCGCTGACGCAACTGCCTAAGTCGATGTGAAGCCAACATTACGTCCAGTTCGGGTTGACCAAATAGAACCACCTGAACCAGCTTTCGTGATTCCGTCTCAAGATTAGTAAATAGTCGCAGTGCCTCAAAACTTTCCCACGGAATCGTCTGTGCCTCATCGACAATCAAGACCACACCTTTACCCTGTTGATTAAGTTCGACTAATTTTAACTGAATCTTTTGGCTGAGCTGTTGCTGATTAATTCGAGTTAGTCCTCTGATACCCAGTTCACTTGCTAATGCATAACGCATTTCTTCTGGTGATAATGCGGGGTTAGGAATGTAGGCGACTTCAAATGCATCAGGTATTTCATTGAGTAACTTACGGCATAATAGAGTCTTACCAGTCCCTACTTCTCCGGTGACTTTTATAAATCCTTCGCCTGTTTTTAAGGCCGTTAAAAGAACTTGCATCGCCTCAGCATGACTGGGCGATGGTAAATAAAAGTCGGTATTGGGCGTTAAAGAAAACGGAAGTTCTTTAAGCCCAAAGTGATACAAATACATGAGAATTACTCATCACCATACCAACGTTTCAGCACTTCCGCACTGCGTTTCATCTGCTCTTGCCAAGTTCCCGTGCCGACCACTGTTGGCTTAAGTAAAATCACTAGCTCTTTTTTGCGTTCAACATCTTGTTTGGTTTTAAATAGGTTGCCAACAACCGGGATTGCGCCAAGGAAAGGTACGCGAGACTCGCCATTCGTTGTCATGGTTTGCATCAATCCACCAATTACGACGATTTCGCCACTTTTAGCGCGAATAACCGTGTCTGACTCACGAATATTACTTTGCGCTAATGGCAAGATGTACTGTTCTTCATTAAGAGTTACGACTTTTTGTTGCTCGTCAATTTCAGTCACCGACGGATGTACATGAAGGATAACTTCGCCTTGATCGCTAATTTGTGGCGTCACATCAAGAGCGATACCCGAGAAGAATGGCTCTAGGTTAATTTCTGGTGTGGTCGACGTTGCCGTACCCGTAACGGTTGTGTTTGAAACATCTGTCACGAAGTACTCATCTTCACCGACTTTGATGACGGCTTTTTGATTATTGGTCGCGGTCACACGAGGTGAAGATAGCACCTGAACATTACCTTGAGTTTGAAGTAAATTAACTAAGCCAGAAAAGTCTGCATTTGCAAAACTCAAGCTTGTTAAACCACCTAACGTTGCTGAAATGTCATTACCAAACGTACCGGCACCAGTATTAAAAGTGAAGTTGGTATCACCACTACTCGCTAATACATTTTGCCAGTTAATTCCTTGCTGATATTCATCATCAAGTGCAACTTCAACAATCTTCGCTTCTAAAATGACTTGACGACTTAAGCTTTGTTCAGAGCGTTTTATAAAATCTTTAACGGCTTGGATATCAGACGTTAAACCACGAACGGTAATTAAGCCTGATTGCGGGCTTACAACGACATTAGCCACCGCTTCGTCGGTAGAACGCATGATCATTTTTAACGTATCTTCCAGCTCTTGCCAAAAATCGCTTTCAGAACTGGTTTGAATGTTTGAGCCATTGGTTTGACCCATACCCATACCCATCATTCCACCCATACCGCCTAGGCTACTACCTTGATTACCTAAACCGCCACCTTGGAAGTTGTTATTACCGTTACTATTGCCGTTACTACCGCTATCATTCTGGTTAACAATACCACCAGAATTGATGTTAGTACTTGTCATGCCAAATCGTTTAAGCATCAAGTAATTAATTGCAATTGTTTCAGTTTTAATCGTCGCTGGGTATACCTGAATGACTTTGCCACGGAACTGAATATCCAGTGGATATAAGCTAGACAGTACGTCAACGACCTCTTTGATTGTGACGTCTTTTAAATCAAGGCTAACGCTAGAATTCACATTTGGATGAAAGGCAACGCTGTACGGAGAGTCTGCAACGAGGCCTTGTAAGAATGGCTTAACTGGAACATTGTTGGCCGACACATTAAAGCGATCTTCTAACGCAGCGACATCAATAGGGCTTGTTGCAGGCATCATCAAATCGGCGCTGACTGAGTCTGGCACCTGCAGCGCTGTATTTGGTTTAGCTTCAGCTTGCTCATTAAAAACCTTGTGCACATCTTCAGCTTTGTTTGGTGAAGACGTCATGCTACACCCAGCTAACAGCGAAGTAACAACCGCAGAAACAAAAATAGGTTTGATTTGGTTCAATTTATTTTTCATATACATACAATCTTTTTTGAGAGCCCGACTTAAGTAGAACCACATTATTATTATTTATTTTACTTACTTTAAAGTCTTGAACCTGGTCACCGACTTTGACAAGTTCACCAGAGATAAACGCCATTTTTATCCCTCGTTTGTTAACCACTCCTTGCAATTCCAATTCTGTTTTTTCATTGGCTTCCGTCCCATTTTCTGCAGGGGTGAGATTAACCTTTGGCAAGGTAGGATCATGAATTTTATCGGCCCATGCTCCGCTTGCATAAACACTAATAACGACCGCTATTAACGACGCTACCGTTTTCGACATCGCTTTATAATTTAATGACATTTTCATTATCACTTATGGTTACCAACGATAACGTTAATTTAGCTTCTGGATGTGTTTCAACAACATAGTTTAGGTCGTTTACCGCAAACTGCTTATTATTATCCAAAACCGACTTAACGAACTTCATCAAATCAAAATAGCCACCCTGAACAGTTAGCGAAATTCGGTGACTGTATAACTCAGGGACACCTTCTAATTGAGTCACCGCTGACGCACTGGCGTTAGTTGATACAAGGTTTTCTCCCTGTAGCGACTCTGCGTCAACTTCAATGCTGTTTGACTCAGTTTGTGTAGTAACGTTATTCGCTAAGGTGGTATCAACTCCACTTGTATCAATTCGTTGTGGCTTTAATACCAACAACTCAGTCACACGTAGACCTGGAGAAGTTTGCAGTAACTTAGTCAACTTGCTGGCCATTTCGGTTGGTGCAACGTATTGAGTCATGGCTTCTGATAGTTCAGCGTCTACCTTAGCCAATTCAACTTTTAAGCCCTTAATTTCCTCTTTAAGTTTGAGGTTTGGATCTTCTTTTAGAGCTTGTTGAATGATCGCAATCTGCTGTTCAAAATCTGCAATTTGTTGCAGGCTAGATTGTTGTCTTTTTTCTAATTCGACCTGTTTGTTTAGAACCGGTTCAATCAACAGAAAAAACAAACCATAGGTCATCAAAAACAAACACGTTGCCAAAATGATGACTTTTTCACGCTGTGTCAATGCAATGAACTTGTCGCTATATTCTTGCCATTTGCTCATTACTGACCGCCTCCTAATCGCACTACTTCATCATCTTTTTCAACGATAGATGTCGCGGTTTTAAACTCGACTACTTGATCATCAAATGCACGTATTTCTAATAAGCTAAACTCTCGGCCACTGAAGGTGTCTGTGGCCTGTAAATAACTCATCCAGTTAGTGACGGCTTTTGATTGCAATGCATAACCGTTGAAGCTGACGTCATTTTGGTTAAACGTAAACTGAGTTAACCACAAGTCGTGATCGTGATGCTCGGTCAAATCTTTCATAACTTGATAATAATCAATCGCTTCGTCACTGGTTCTTGCTGTAACAATCTCAACCAATGTTTTCTTGGCCAAAATAGTCTGACTTAAAGTATCGCGTTCTTTTTTAAAGGCGGCTTGGTTGTTGTGATTCACCAAAGCCTGTGAGAAGTTACTCAACTGTGTTTGGAGCCCGTCAAGCTGAACACTCAAAGTGTTATTTTTTTGCTCTAGTGCTTGGTTGCTTAAAACCACAGAACCAAACCACACTAGCATGGCCATTAAAGCAATCGAACTAAGTATGGCGACATTCGTTAACGTCAAAAAATACTTTTTAGGTTTCAGATCATCAACATAAAAGTTAATACTAGTTTTCATCGGCACCCTCGACTAATTTTGGCGTAGATGACTGACCGCTTTTTTCAGTTACTGTATTGTCTTCGCTGTCTTGTTTCATTGGTTGCGTATACAAGGCTGCTCCAATGGCGGCCATATAGCTAATGTCGAGCGAGTCGGTATGTTTAATATTGTCGATGGAAATTAATTTGGTTCTAACCGGCAACACCTGATTAAGCGCCGTAATAAGTCGCTCGGCATTTTCGCCTCGCATAGATAACAAAGCGTTTTTGATAGGCGGCTGCTTAAGTTGACTCTCAAAGTAATCAATTGACCGTTGAATCTCTATAGCAATGCTGTCAGACCCACCCATTTCTAACTGTTCAGGAGTCATATCCATGATAACAGCTGAATTTCTGACTTTACGTGCAAAACAGATCTCTTGATTCTTAACAATTAACAACACTGCATCGGCTTTTTTGTTCTGGATAAAAACGAGCTGTGCTGCATCTTTGGTAGTTTGTAGCTTTGCATAAGCAAACTGTTCTGTGGTTATGGCAGATATCTCTGCGCCGCTTTCGTGAAAAGGTGCACTGATCGCTTCGAGATACTTTTTCGACGTCGCTAAAACTTGAGTCTTCGGCCCCTGACCAGTGGGTTGTAGCGGCATATCAATATAGTCGCAAATCATATCTTGTGGAGCAATATTGATAAGTTCTTTTACTTTCCAAGGCAGTGTCGCTTGAATGTCACCTTCTGGAAGTTCTGATGACTCTATTTGAGTACTTTGAACACGTCCGGCCGGAATGACTATCGATGTTTGACACCCAACCAGATCAAAATCTTTGATGAGCTGAGTTAATACGGCGGGCAGTTGCTCTTCGGAGGCTAAATCGACTTCTTTAGAGACATCGCACTGGAAACCATCTGAAGAAACACTTAGTTTAACCAACTGGACCTTATCAGACAAAATAGAGATTCCCGCAATAGCGCGGCTTTTTGTCTTTTTAAACAGTTGTAAAAATGATGCGGGCAGAGAATTTTTCATTACTTATTTTTATTACTCCGTTATGATCTTCTAATGTATCTCGATAAGCCACTTAAATTCAACTGCAAAACCTTATGAATCATGCTTTTTTTAACCAAACGAGTGCTACTGAAATAATAGCAGTAGATTTTAAAACTAAAACAAATCAGTCCATTCCTTTACTGATAAAACGCGATGACCTCATCGACCCACTCGTTTCTGGAAATAAGTGGCGTAAATTGAAGTTTAATATTGCTCACGCAATTGAAAACAATATGACAGGTATTGCCAGTTTCGGCGGTGCATTTTCTAATCATATTTTTGCCCTAGCGGCAGCTGGAAACAAAGCTGGACTCAAAACACTAGGCTTCATTAGAACTCACCAATTAGATTTTGATAACCCAACGTTAAAGTTCGCTCAAGCTCGAGGAATGGAGCTTGTTGCTTTGTCTAAAGCCGAGTATCGCCTGCGCCACAACACGGCATTTTTACATGATTTAAAACAGACATATCCTGACTTCTTTTTTGTACCCGAAGGCGGAAGTAATGAGCTGGCGTTCAAGGGACTAGAAGAGTTAGCAAAAGAAATAAAAAGCCAATCGGAGTCGTTCGAGTGTACATTCCAACATATAGCTTGCGCCTTTGGGTCCGGTGGCACATTGAAAGGACTCAGTACTTATTTACCCGGTTATAAACACATTGGCATTTCCGTCGTCAAAGACGAGCCACTGTTTTCATCGGTGGAACAATTTAGCCAACAAAACCACAACAATATCCGGTTACACCATGATGCATGGTTTGGAGGCTATGGGCGTTTTGATTCGACTCTAGCGGAATTTTGTTTGGACTTTTGGCAACAAACAGGTGTCCCTATTGAGCCAGTTTATACCGGGAAGTTATTTTACGCATTGTGCTATCAGCGGGAGGCGCTCAACTTAGCGCCTGACGAGGTTGTTTTGGCAATCCATACAGGCGGCCTTCAGGGTATAGCGGGACAGCTTTACCGAAAGCAGCTCAACAATGAACACTGGCAAAGCATTTTAGATTCTCACGTAACCGTTAACACCTACTCGTTTTAACGTGTTTATTTGCTTTTCAGAATCGATACCTGCTGCATAAACACGTTGTTTTTGCGCCGATGCGACACCATTAAGACTGCGAACAAACATCTGGTTTTCTTTATGAGTAATAATATTACTGCCAATACTTTTGTGCAGCATCAAACTGTCAACAGGTACACTATTAAGATAGCCTAGGTCTACCACGTAAAAGCCCACTTGCACCACCATCACCTTGGCACCGTATCGCTTGACGACTTTGAGTAATGGTTTTACCGAGTTTAAATTGTTTATCAGATCAAACTCTGATACTTCAAAAATTAATCGAGGTGCTAACTCGGCGTGTTTCTTTAAAAACCTAACCAACCAGACATCAAAGTCACGATTAAGCCAACTGTCAATATGAATGCGAACCGCTAAAGGTACTGATTTTTGTTTCAATAGTTCCGTCAGCGAAAGCTCCAGAGCCATCATGTCTAATTGTGGTATCAAGCCGCACTTTCTTGCCATCGGCATAAAGATATTACTGGAGATCACCGCGTCGGCTTCTTTGAGTATTAAACTTGATTGATATGCCGCTACCTCTCCAGAAATGACTTCTACTGGTTGGGTCGATAAAGCAAAGTTACCTTTTTCTAGTGCATTTTCTAACGTAACTCGCCACCTTACTGAGCCTTTTACACCAGACTTTGGCAATTTTCCAGATTCATACATGAACCAACCTGAGGGTCCTTGTAACTGCGCAGCACGCAATGCCAGATCAGCTTCTGCCAAAATATGAAATGAAGACTCTAAATGGGCAAACTGCTTAACGCCGATATAACAAGAGTGTTCGGCATCAATACCATGTGGTAATTCAAACCGTGATGCTTTGTCGATGATCGCTTGGGTGACTTTTTCGACTTCAGCCTCGTCAAAAAATGGCAACAATAATGCAAACTCACTAAAGTTAATCCGCGCCACCACCGTTTGTTGTGTATCATCCAAATAAGGCATTAATAACGAACTATAATCCTTTACTAACCCTCTCGTAGCCTGTTTTCCTTGACGTTCATTTAACTCATCTAATGACGTAAAGTGAATTAACAAAATGGCCCCGTAGACATTTTGTTCCGACTGCATTAAGGCTTCTAATTTGTTATCTAAAAATAGACGGTTACCAAGGCCGGTAACATTATCAAGAAAGGCTTCGCTGCGAATATAATGATCTATTTTCTGGCCACCTTTTTGCGCCAATATTCGCTGGCTATTAATATCTCTAATTGTATTGACTAAATGGTAGTCTCGAGTTTTTATGAAAAACTTAAAACGTTCGTCGCGGGAAAAGCGGCTAGCCCATGTTTCTAGTTGAATAAGTACTTTCCAATGTGGGAACACTTTACGATACGTCAAGCCAATCGCTGTGAGACATAAAAACGCCAAGGCTACGTTTGCGTATAAGAAGTCAAGAAAGTGACTAACAAGTAATGAGTTATGTGAAATGACTAAATCGTAATTAGCGTGTTTGAATACGGTCTCAGTTAAATTCCAGCTATCTTGGAAACGTTGTCCGGCTAAATTTGTTCCATCTTTTGCAATGACCTCCCAACCAAGTATGTCGTTTGAAAGTCGTAAAATATTAAATTTGTGTAAATGGCTATGAGGGTCATCAGCTTGCTCGGCTAATGTGTGGTCATGCTCTGAATCGAACTGTTCGAGTATGGTATGAATATAAATATGCTGTGTATTTATTTGAGCTTTGTTTTCCGCATCGGTGACATACACCAGCAAGCCATTCATAAATATAAACAAGCTCAACATGATATAGCCTGCTGCTCGCATCAATCCATGGTACAAAACTCGAGTTAGCTGCATTTCCATATTACTTTTTTCTTCTTATTATTTAATCACTGTACGCGGTTGATACACACTATTCAATGGCTAAAAAGTATTAGTTGGTTGGACCAGAAAAAGGGATTCTACAAAGTAAAAAGCCTTGTAAAAACAAGGCTCATATCTGAAACGAATAACCGTCTTTGTCTAGAACGGAATATCGTCATCAAAGTCCATGCTTGGCGCTGGTGCTTGTGCTGGCGCTTGCTGAGGAGCTTGTTGACGAGCTGGGCTCTGTTGAGCTTGATAACCACCTTGAGGCTGTTGGCTTTGGTACGGTTGGTTAGGCTGAGCCGCTTGTTGTGGAGCTTGCTGCTGTGGTGCTTGCTGAGCAGGCTGTTGGCCCATTCCTTGGTTAGTCTGAGCAAAACCACCTGGCGTATTTGCCGGTTTGTTTTGGAATTGGCCACCCGATGCACCGGCGTTATCGCCTCGTCCACCTAACATTTGCATTTGTCCGCCAAAGTCTACAACAACTTCCGTTGTGTATTTGTCTTGGCCCGTCGATTGGTCTTGCCACTTACGAGTTTGAAGTTTACCTTCAAAATAAACTTGAGAGCCTTTACGTAAATATTCACCTGCTACCTCTGCAAGCTTGCCAAATACTACGACACGGTGCCATTCAGTTTTTTCCTGCATTTGACCTGTGTTTTTGTCTTTCCAGCTTTCATTAGTCGCAAGGCTAATATTTGCTACCGCGTTGCCATTTGGCATGTATCTAACTTCAGGATCTGATCCCAATGTACCAATTAAAATAACTTTATTGACTCCGCGAGCCATAATAATTCTCCTGCAAACTAATTCTAATTAAATGTGGTCACTAATTGACTAACACCTTCACTGTCGTAACCGTGTTTGTCAACTTTTAAGTAAATTCGGTATTCGTCTTCTACCAATGTCGCTTCTATAACGCCCTGACATTGACAGATTTGTTCTATTAATCGCTCTGTATTTTCAGTCTCTTTTGGTTCATAAGAAATAGAAACTCGTTTAGAGCTTTGCGGTAAAACCATACCTGATGCATATAGGAACCATAATAACGCAAGCGCTGCGTTGCTAGCAAACAAATAACTGAACCCAAAAGTCTCAGCAATGTAACCGCCTGAGATTCCACCTAAAAAAGCACCTAAAAATTGACTGCTTGAATAGACGCCCATAGCCGTGCCTTTCTGACCTGCAGGCGCTAATCTTGATACATGAGCCGGTAAACTCGCCTCTAAGAAATTGAAGCCTATAAAGAACACAAACAACATGGCAATAATGGTCCAATATCCTGTGTAAAAGGCCATTACCATGCTTGCTAAAACTAGCATCATTATGCCAATTTGAAAGAACAGTTTTTCCTTCCCTGTCTTAGCCGCCACGATGATCATTGGCACCATACAAACAAAAGAAAGCAATAATACAGGTAAATAGATTGTCCAATGCTCATCGACTGGTAAGCCATTTTGAGCAAGTAGCAAAGGTATCGCAATAAACATAGAAGTCATTGTTAGGTGTAGTACTAACACACCAAAATCTAGACGTAGTAACTGGCTATTAAACAACATTTGGCTCACTTGACTTGGTGAGGCGGTAACTTCACTGGAGCGAGCACGAGTTGTCGCATTTGGCACCAAAGTTAAAACAATTACTATCCCAACAACAGCAAGCGCTGCGGTAAATAAAAACACGCCAGATAAACCAAAACTCTCAGCAACCATAGGCCCCAAGACAAGTGCAACAGAAAAACTCAAGCCAATACACATACCAATAACGGCCATGACTTTCGGTCGTTGCTCTTCTCGAGTTACATCTGCAGCAAGTGCTAATACGGCACTGGCTATCGCGCCCATACCTTGTATTGCCCGGCCGATGGTAACGGTCACAATATCTTCAGCATATCCAGCAATCAAGCTTCCGATTGCAAATATAATCAAACCACCTACTATGATACGACGACGACCGAACTTATCTGATAGCCAGCCCATAGGAATTTGGAACACCGCTTGAGTCAACCCATATGCGCCAATCGCTAATCCTATCCATAGAGGCGACACGCCAACCAAGTCTTGACCATAGATCGCCATAATCGGCATCAACATAAACAAGCCAAGCATACGAATTGCAAAAACAGAGGCTAATGAGACAGCTGTGCGTTTTTCGAGGGAGTTAAGTTTGTCTGAATGCATGAAATTAGTGAGTCAACCTTGAGTTTAACGATTAAAAAATGCCACCCCATTGCGTCCATTCAATTTGGCTTAAGTCGATTTAAGGGTTAAAAGCGGGCTATTATATCGTTAAATGGCCCGCTAAATAAGGGTTGAACATCGTTTTATAACGACTTTTGTGTTATCTCATCTAGGATCGATTGGGCATTTTGTTGCAAGGTCTCAAAGCCATTACTGTTAGCATCATTACTCGCGTTTAAAATAGCCGTTAGATGTTGTTCAGCTTCAGCATTTCTATCTAGCTTATTAAGGACATATGCCAAGTGATATTGAATCTCTAAATTACCTGAGTCTAAGGTATATGCGGTTCTTAGCAGCTCTAATGCTTTTCGATGAGCACCGAGTTTAGCGTGAGCCCATGCTAAGGTATCAATAATATTCGCGTTTGTTGGCTCGAGTTCAAAGGCTTTTTGAGCGTTGATCAACGCGACGCTAGGATCAGATTCTAGCTCAATAATTGCCAAATTATTCAATACATAGGGGTGAAACTCAAATTCACTATGAGTTAATAACTCACGGTATAGAGGCTCAGCTTTCTGCCAGTTAAGAATATTAAAATAGTGATCAGCCAATAATCTTGTGCGCCAAAGCTGTTGTGGTTTAGCTTCTTTTGAACGAGTTAACAAGACTGTGACTTTATCTGGGTTCACGCCTTCTGCAGCCAATTGGTATAGCTTGAACAGCATTAAATCAAAGTTAGGATCCGTTTCGATTGCCTGCCAGAAGTAATCAAAGGCTTGAGTTTTGTCTTGCTTAGCAACGTAAATATCACCTAATACGCCTAGCACATTCGGATTATTATTGGTTTGTTTTAGCAACTCTTTTGCTTGGTTTTCAGCCGTCGTTAATTGTTGGTTTGCTATCAGCAAATTAACCTTTTCAACTTTGACCATCAAATTGTCAGGCACTAATAACGCTAATTTATTATGAGTTTTTTTTGCCCCTTCAAAGTCTTTGATTGTGCGTTGCCATCTAGCCACTTCAAAAAGCAATCGTGCATCGTTTTCTGCCAAACCAAACAAAATACCAAGTTGCTTTTTGGCCTCATCATTTTGGGAAAGCTTTGCCAGTACAGACACTTTATCTAGAAT
>NZ_CEYNSH010000009.1:70793-83796 GCF_982872775.1 Psychrosphaera sp.
CCTAACATTTTTAGGACAGTAGCCAAATTGAATCGCGCTTCGAAGAATTGTGGTTGGATACTTAACGCTTTTTCTAAATGTTTCTTGGCCGTTTCAGGTTGTTTTTTCTTAATATTTAAAGCGCCAAGAAAATTAAGAACTTGTGGATTTTCCGGGTCAGTACCGCTTAGTTCATTTGCGATTTGTTCGGCTTTCTCAACTTCGTTGTTTTCAAGAAAGATAATGCCTTGGGCTAATCTAAAACTATTTTCACCCTGACTCTCATTGACACGATTCAGTACATCATCAGCTTGTTTTATGCGGCCGCTTTTAGAATAAAGCGCCACCAGCCTTAAACCGATTGAAGTATCATCAGGAAAATTGCGATGTAACTCTTCTAACAACCGCTCTAATTCATATCTCTTGGCTTCGCTTTCGTATAGGTCGGCTAAATATAATCCCGCTGCTTTATCTTGAATCACTAACGAGAAGCTTCTTTCTAGCAGATACATAGCTTCAGTGTTGTTGCCCTGTCGTCGATAGACCTGAGCTAATGTAAAAATGGCTCTTAAATCTTTAGGAACTAACGCTAAATATTTTAATAACTCTTTGCGGGCATTCTCCAAGTTGTCTTGTGTGAAAAACGCAATTGCATTGATAAAAATAAGTGATGGATCGTTCGTCAGCACGTCTTCATCATATAAAGAGATAGAGTTAGCGATGCTTTCTAGAGTAGAGGTTGCTTCCTCGTTTTTGTTCTCAATGGATAGTATCCAACTAAGTAACAACTTCATTCGCGGATCGTCAGGTGTTTTTTCAAACACTTCATCGAGAAGCTCTTTGGCTTCTTCTATTTGATTATTCTTAATATAAGCACCAATCAATGAACGTTGCACAATTGGATCTTCATTAAAAACGGTGAGCGCAGTTTGATAGCTCTCTATTTCTTTCTCAATATCGCCCATTACACCCCAATATTTACCTTGCAGGTGTAAGGTTCGATGATCGTTAGGTGAGATAGATAAAGATTTGTTTATTAATGCTTTGGCTTCTTCCAAGTTGTTTTGTTCTAACTCAAAACTCGCTAAAGAATTAAGCGCTCTTGGCTCATTAGGGTATATTTCTTGGGCCTTTAAAAAACTAGCACGTCCTAGTTCGACTAAGTCTAAATTTAGGTAAGCCGTTCCTTTTGCCAAAAACAGCTCATAACGAGACGCCGGAGTCTTAATTTTTGATTCTTCAATCGTGAGAAGCTTTTTAAATTGTTTAGTTAAGATGAGTGCCGTTGTGTATTCTTTGAGAATAAGATTGATATCGACGTTATATTCAAGTGCTTCGTCGAACTCGGTAACAGCTAAGTCCATCGCTCCATTTTCGACATAGACTTTGGCTAATAGAACTTTTGCTGGGAGGTTTCTTGGGTCTTGCTCCAATGCATTCTTGAGGTGAATAAAGCTCTCGTTAATTTTTCCGTCGTAATAAGCCTGAACCGCTTTTTCATAATCGTTATCTAACGCCAAACTACCCGCTGAAAATCCCAAAACCAAAGTCAACATCAACCCTGAAATAGACTTTACTGCCATTATTCTCACCCCAAATACGCCCAAAACATTTACATGTGCTAATAAACCAAAAAAGATGGCCAAATGCCATCTTTTTAGAATTGAAATACTACTTCAGATTTGTACTAAGAAACTTGTTTTCTTCTCGCTAAGAACGCTAATCCTAGAGCGAATAAAGCCAACGCGCCTGGTTCTGAGACATCAACAGTTGGGTTGTTTAATGAGCCACTGAGCCCGTTCATTTTAAATCCTTGCCAAACCGAAGCACCAACATAGACTATCCATTGATTTGAAAGCGTTGAGCTATTGCTTGAATAATAAGAGGTGCTACCTGAGTCGCCAGAATGTGCAAGAGATACAACATCACCCCTAGACATAAAACTACCAGCGACCGTATCGAAGGAAACGGCCTCTGTTTTCAATATAAGATCTGAACGCTCGTCTTTATGATGATCATCTACGTAACCTGATGATACATTATCCAAAGTTACCTTTTTAGAATCAGCGAAAGTAAGTAAGAAAAAGTCAACACCAGCTCCGTTACCGCCATCAGCAACGTGATAATCATATGAATTATTGACTATGCCTAAACCACCTGAGTAGGAACCTAACTCCATCGCTTTTTTAACAGTTCCATCAATTCTACCATTTGTCGTGGTTTCATCTTTCCAAGCCCATCCTGAAATAGTTACACCCAGACCACTTCTCGAGTCATAATAAGTTCGTTCCTGAATGGAACTGCTAGAACTGCTTGAAGTGCTATATGAGCTATAATTGTTAGCGTCCACTTCGTCCGAGCTCAAATTAAAATTAAATGCCGTGCCACTCGCTAACGAGTAAAACGGAGCAAATAATAATGCTGCAATTAAAAACTTCTTCATTTCCTAACCCTCAAGAGCCCAAATCCAAATTTGCACTCGATATAAAATTCTAAATGTACCAATGATAGTTATAAGCAAATAACGTTCCAAATAAAAAACCACTATTAATCAAAGGTTTAGAACGTGATTGGTAGCTGTGTGTAAAAAAGACCGACAGTTCAGGGTTCTTTTTTACAAATTGAGAAACTTAGTATTTCTCGAAGTGTTAAATTTTAAACAATTTCGTGGTTATTGCAATCGGTTTGTTGGATGGTTTTTTTAAGAATAAATCAATCCAAATCTGGCGTTCGGGCATATAGTTATCTTTTTAAGTTTGATTGTTTAAGTTTTCCTATTCAGGTTAAAAATGTCATACTGTTTGATCTGTTAAATTGCTAAGAAGTTGATATGGATAAAATTGAAGTCCGCGGTGCTCGCACCCACAATTTAAAGAATATTGATTTAGAAATCCCTAGAGATAAACTCATTTGTATTACGGGTCTTTCTGGTTCAGGTAAGTCTTCATTGGCCTTTGATACTTTGTATGCAGAAGGCCAGCGCCGATACGTCGAATCACTATCAGCCTACGCGCGTCAATTTTTATCGTTGATGGAAAAACCCGATGTTGATCACATCGAGGGCTTGTCACCGGCTATTTCCATAGAGCAAAAATCAACTTCTCATAACCCTCGCTCTACAGTCGGCACGATTACCGAAATCTATGACTATCTAAGACTTCTCTATGCTCGTGTTGGTACCCCAACCTGTCCTACGCACGGCGAACCACTCGAAGCCCAAACCGTTTCGCAGATGGTCGACCGAATTCTGGAGTTACCAGAAGGCTCCAAAATTATGATTTTGGCCCCTGTGGTCAAAGATCGTAAAGGTGAACATGTAAAGACCTTAGAAAATCTCGCCGCTCAAGGCTATATCAGGGCTCGAATTGATGGTGAGGTGTGTGATTTATCTGATCCTCCAGAGCTAGAGCTCCATAAAAAGCATACTATCGAAGTTGTTGTTGACCGATTAAAAGTAAGAGATGACATTCAACAACGCCTTGCCGAATCTATCGAAACCTCACTTGAATTAAGCAGCGGTATTGTTCGTGTAAGCTTTATGGATGGCGATGCAGAAGAGATGACGTTTAGCGCTAACTTTGCGTGCCCAGTTTGTGGTTATTCAATGCAAGAGTTAGAACCTCGCCTGTTTTCATTCAATAATCCAGCTGGCGCTTGTAGTACTTGTGATGGTCTTGGCGTCAAACAATACTTCGATTCAGACAAAGTCATCGTTAATGGTGAATTAAGTCTTTCTGGTGGAGCCATTCGAGGCTGGGACAAACGCAACTTTTATTACTTCCAAATGCTAAAGTCTCTCGCTGAGCATTTTGATATAGATTTAACCGTACCTTTTGAGTCCCTACCGGACGAACATCGTCATGTCATCTTACATGGCAGTGGCAAACAGAATATCGAATTCAAATACATGAATGATCGCGGTGACGTTGTGGTTAGAAACCACCCCTTTGAAGGTATTTTGCCTAATATGGAACGTCGCTATCGTGAAACTGAATCAAATACGGTCCGAGAAGAACTGACTAAATATATCAGTACTCAAAATTGTCCTAGCTGTAAGGGCAGCCGATTACGTGAAGAGGCAAGGCACGTTTTTGTTACCAACACCAATTTGCCAACAATTACTGAAATGTCCATTGGTGAAGCCAGCGACTTTTTTGAAAAGTTAGAACTGGCCGGCCAAAAAGCACAGATTGCCGAAAAAATACTAAAAGAAATCCGAGAACGTTTGGGTTTCTTGGTAAATGTTGGTTTAACTTACTTGTCATTATCGCGAAGCGCTGAAACATTATCCGGTGGTGAGGCGCAACGTATTCGACTAGCAAGCCAAATTGGTGCAGGTTTAGTCGGCGTTATGTATGTCCTTGATGAACCTTCTATTGGCCTTCATCAAAGAGACAACGACAGACTACTTAAAACGTTGACCCACCTTCGTGACTTAGGCAATACCGTTATTATTGTTGAACACGATGAAGATGCGATTCGCGAAGCCGATCACGTCATCGATATTGGTCCTGGCGCTGGTGTTCATGGCGGACAAGTTATCGCACAAGGCACCCCTGAAGAAGTAAAAAACAATCCGAATTCAGTAACAGGCCAATACTTGTCGGGTGTTCGAAAGATTGAAATCCCTACCAAACGAGTTCCGATAAATAACGATAAATGGCTGTCGCTAAAAGGTGCAACAGGTAACAACCTAAAAGACGTCTCTATCGATATTCCTGTTGGCCTTATGACTTGTGTCACCGGTGTATCAGGGTCTGGTAAGTCTACTTTGATCAATGGCACCTTGTTCCCAATTACACATAGGGAACTGAATAAAGCGACCACGGCAGAGCCAGCTCCTTACTCAGAGATAAATGGTCTTGACCACTTGGATAAGGTAATTGATATTGACCAAAGTCCAATCGGTCGAACACCGCGTTCAAACCCAGCAACTTATACTGGGATATTCACCAATATTCGCGATCTTTTCTCAGGTACTCAAGAAGCCAGAGCTCGTGGTTATAAAGCCGGTCGATTTAGCTTTAACGTCAAAGGTGGTCGATGTGAGGCTTGCCAGGGTGATGGTGTAATCAAAGTAGAAATGCATTTCTTACCTGACGTTTATGTTCCTTGTGATGTTTGTCACGGTAAACGATACAACCGAGAAACTCTTGAGGTAACGTACAAAGGTAAAAACATTCACCAAGTACTCGACATGACGGTAGAAGATGCGAGAGAGTTTTTTGATGCGATTCCAGCTATTGCCAGAAAGCTTCAAACATTAATGGATGTTGGCTTGAGTTACATTCGCTTGGGACAGTCAGCGACAACACTTTCTGGTGGTGAAGCGCAACGCGTGAAGCTAGCAAAAGAGTTATCAAAACGAGACACGGGCAAAACGCTATACATCTTGGATGAGCCAACAACTGGCTTGCACTTCCATGATATCGAACAGCTGTTAGCCGTTTTACATCGACTTCGAGATCACGGAAATACGTTAGTTATTATTGAACATAACTTGGATGTCATAAAAACCGCGGATTACATCATTGATTTAGGACCTGAAGGTGGTTCAGGCGGTGGTACTATCGTCGCTAAGGGTACGCCAGAAGAAGTGTGTGAAGTGGACGCATCATTTACCGCTAAATATCTAAAGAGTATGCTTAAGTAAGTTTACGTTTGGCGACCCGCTCTGGAAAGTGAAGCCTGAAGTTAAATCGATATAATCGGTAAGTAGCTCTAGAAACGAGTAGTAATTTGGAATGCTACTCGTTTGCTTCTTTATCTTCTTTTAACTCCCTCAGATATGCCTCCAGTTGTGGGCCTGGCATGGGTTTAGCAAAGAAATAGCCTTGGGCTTCATCACAGCCCAAGTTCTTTATATAATCCAGTTGTTCTTGTGTTTCGATACCCTCAGCGATAACTTCGAGCCCAAGCTTTTGGCCAAGCTCGACGATGGTCTCTGCTAATACTCCGTCTCCGCCTTCACCTATTTCCCGAATGAACTCGCGATCCACTTTTAATCGGTTTAAAGGTAACTTGTGTAAATAGCTCAAAGAAGAAAAACCGGTACCAAAATCATCTATAGCGACAGTAAAACCATTATTTCGCAACTGGTGTAAGGAGCGCACTACTAAATTAGTATCATCCATAACCACACTTTCGGTTATCTCCAGCTCTATCTCATCAGGGTTTATTTTATTAGCCCGTGCGACTTCGATTACATCACTTACAAAATGAGAGTTTTTAAATTGAGGCATTGAGACATTCACGGCAACACGGAGTTGATCATAACCAAGTTTTTTTAAACGATTTATTTCAATACAGCTTTGTTCTAAAACCCACGCACCGATATCGACAATCAACCCTGTATATTCTGCGAGAGGAATAAATGTCATCGGTGAAATAAAACCACCATCGTTACTTGGCCATCTGAGTAAAGCTTCAACGCCAATTACATCCATCGTCTTTAAGTCTAATTGAGGTTGATACCAAACCTGGAGCTTGGAATCAAAAAAGTCATCGGTTAGCTTTCTTATCATTGACAAGCGCCAACTCGTTTCATCTTCCATTTCAGGCCGATATACATTGCAACGAGTTTGGCTATCTTTTTTGGCCCTGTTCAAGGCTATATTTGCATGTTTAATAACCGTTAACCCACTTTCTGAACTATCTGGTTTACGACATACACCAATGCGGGCGTTGACTGGGATTTGATTATCATTGACTTTAAACGGTAAGTCGAAAATAGCGAGTACTTTATCTTCAGCCAGTGTTTCCGTTGTTCCTATTAAACCAAAGATATCAGCACCCACTCGGCAAATGATCACATCATTACCAAGTTGGCGACACAAACGTTCAGCCAAACTAACAAGCAATGCATTGCCAGCTTCTTGGCCCAGCCCATCGTTAATATCTGAAAAGTGCTCAATGTCTAGCAGCATGACTGTATCGAGTGAGCTGTCTTGCTCTACAAACTCATCCAAATGTTGGATAAAACGAGAGCGGTTAGGCAATTTAGTTAATTCGTCTAAAAATGCAATGTCACTGACTTTCTTGAGTAATAATGAGTTATCTAAATCGGATGCCATATTTGAAACAAATGACTCAACTAACTCTTCACGAGTATTTTCTCGTTGCGATTCATATATAACCAGTACACCCACACATGACTTAGAAGGAATGTGCAGTATCAAACGGTCTTGTTCTATTATGGAGCGCTGCTTTTGCAGACACAATTTAATTAAATCGACATCATGAGAAGGAATAATCTCACGGCAACTTTGGCCAACAAATGAAAATAGATCATCATTACTGTATTCGATATAAAACTTATCGACGTTAGTTCGCTGCTCAGAGCTGTTCAATAAAAAAATTCCAGGGCCTTTTGCCTTGAATAGGTCCACTGACAGCAAAACTAACTTTCGAACAAAGCTCGCAAAGCTTTTTTGCTCAATTAAGCTACTGTTCATCATAGTTAAATTTTTAAGAAATTCTTTTGAGTCTTTAATTAACTTAATTTGTTGAAAGGAACGGATAGCAGCGCACAAGGAGGTTAGTAAGCGATTACGAGTTAATTCTGTTTTTGTCACATAATCATTGATTTCGTAATTGATAACCACTTCTTCTTCAGGAGCATGACCAGGTTGACCTGTACGTAAAATTATTCGTAAATCCTTTAGACGTAATGTATCTCGAATGGTCTGAATAAGACGCAGCCCAGCATCATCGGTTTCCATCACAACATCTAAAATAGCGACCGCAATATCATTATGCTGTTTAAGCAACTCGGTTGCCTCACGGGCACTATATGCATTAATAAACTTGAGTCTTTTTCCACTAATCACCACATTTTCTAACGCCATGTGTGTCACTTTATGGACTTCAGGTTCATCATCAACCACGAGAATTGTCCACGCGTCGAGTGACTCAATAGGTAATTCATCGACTTCTTGAGCTAAAGACTGTCCTGCAAATAAAAAGTCGCTTTCTAGCGATTGGTTTTTCGATGCCATTGGGCAAATACATCCTACTCGTTTATTAGATCGCGTGATGATAAGAGTGAAGACTCACAGATTTCGACGCAGAATAATTGATTCATTTAAAGTGTAGGAAATAAACACAATATTGACCAAGTTATCAGCCCTATTTTGAACATTTTTTGACAATGCACCATAATTTACAGACTATTAAGGTTTCTTCGTCATGAACCGTATCTAATTACATGAGCAATCAGCCAAAATCTCGTACAAAATACCTCAATATGGTCAAACAAATTTCGGGTATTGATTTCGAAATCACCTCAAACTCTCACGAAATAAATGAGCAGCAAGTGTTACACCATTTAGATGGTGACCAAGTCGTACTGCTACGAGATCAAAGCAAGTCTATTGCGCAGCGCATTCACAAACGAGAGCAGCTTCTAGAAGCCCGTCAACAGTACAATCTAGAGCAAATTTTTAGCCTTGGACTAGAGTTTGTAAAAGATGACTCATTGTTAGAGCGAATCGATTTAGACTGGATGATGAAATTTATCGAATTAGCTAAAAATGGTTTCACTCCAACGTTACACGAACTATGGGCAAAAGTGCTCGCCAAAGAGCTAGTAAAACCAGGTTCGTTTTCACATAGAAGCCTCAAAACTCTCTCAGAATTAAGTACAAAAGAAGCAAAGGTATTTTACCAAGCTGTTAAACTCGTTTGCCGTTTTGGAGAGGAAAGTGCTGGACGGTTAATCACTGGTGTGTATAAAAAGCCGACCTTGATGTCGTTTTTTGCAAGCAGTAATAAAGTGACCGTAAACCTGAGTAAACATGGGCTAAATTACACTCAACTCATCACCCTGATTGAGTTAGGCCTAGTTCACCAACAGGAAATCGAATCTGCGGCTTATCAAGCCAATGATGAGGTGAAGATTACGCATCAAAACCAAGTTTATGATGTGGCAATAAAACAAAAAGACGTGGTGTTTACATACTACAAGTTAACACAGGCGGGTTTTGAGCTAAGTCAGCTCATCAAGCCCGCCGGTGATCACAAGCTAGTCATTGAAATATTGAATGAATTTAGCCACTTGTTAGGCAGTAACTTAGAAATTTACTCAAAAGTTTAAAAACGCTTTTAGTGATTTAAAAGTTTAACGACAGCCCTATATAACGGCTGTCAAATGACTGTTCAAAGATAAGGCCATCATCACGATCAAACTCAATGACTTGTTCGATATAACCAACTTCAACTTTCAAACCGAGTGACAAGAATCGATCAAATGCATAACCAAAACCAGCCATATTTAACTCATTATCATTACCAGCATTGAGTTCATAAAACCCATAAAAACCAAACAGTGGAAAATCCACATTTAGCCTTGCATGACCCATCAACTCATAACTATTAACGCTTTTATCTGATGCTCGTTGATTGGCACTATCAAAAACGTCTAAAGCCACATCTTGATAACGGCCAGTCACTCCAACATCTAGCGAGACTAAGCTAATATCAATGAGTTCGTAATACAAAGTTGTATCTTGCAATGTAATGTCGTGATTAGAGTTTAAATTTGATGCAACAGGAAAGGCATTTCCATCTAATAAAAAAGTTTGTTCTAAGGTATTAAAACCCGAAAATTCAAAGCTCTGATATGCAACTCGAGCATTGGGCAACAATGGTATGGAATGTTCTATTTGAGCATATAAAAAGTAGTCGCTGTCTCCAGTATGGTTATTAGTAAGGGTATTGTTATTCGCCTCACCCCAAACCGAGTCAGAATCTGTATCAAAACGCTTTAACCCAACAGTAAAATCTGCCAATGGTGCCGCTTGGACAGCTGGAGTTAGCCCCAGGGCTCCAATTACAATCGCAACTAAACCAACCGAACTGACTTTTTTAAATGATGCTTCCATTTTAGAACACTCCCGTTTTGCTGGATTAACCTTGAACTAATAATTTATTGAGGTCGATAATGGCGGCATTCGCTCTTGAGATATAATTGGCCATTACTAAAGAATGGTTTGCCAACATACCAAAGCCACTGCCATTCAAAATCATTGGACTCCATACGGTATGCTGTGTCGCTTCTAACTCACGAATAATTTGGCGTAAACTCGCTGTCGCATTCTTCTTTTGTAACGTACCGGCAAAGTCAATCTCCACCGCTTTTAAGAAATGCAATAGTGCCCAACTTGCGCCACGCGCCTCATAGAAGACATCGTCAATTTGCCACCAACTCGTTTTTACTTCTAGCTGCTGAGGACTTAATGTTGACTGACGAGCGCCATCAACCCCAGCCAAATCAACATTGATTCGATCTTGACCAACACTGGCACTTAGTCGTTGACTCAAACTTCCAAGGCGCTTTTCAACTTCACCGAGCCAGTCTTTTAAGTTGTCCGCCCTTGCATAAAACTGAGCGTCATTTTGGCTAGTATCTGCTAGAGAGTCACGATAGTCGATTAAGGCATCAACCGCTTTTTGATATTCGCCTTCGGCACTTGGCCACGCCCAAGAGCGATGATCTATGTTAAATTGAGGTTGTGCGACTTTTAAATATTGATTCTCTACCGATTGTGATTGCGAGCGACTAAAGTCTTTGCGCAGCGCGAGGGCTAAATCCCGAACCATTTCTAACGCACCAAACTCAAAAGCGGGAATATTATCGAGAAAAACAGAAGGCGGTAATACGTCATTGGACATATACCCACCAGGCTTTTCAAGTAAAACCTGGGTAACTTCAATTAGCGTATTGGTTGTTGCAAAACCAGTTACCGGAGATACGCCCTGTTCAGTCGCAACCTCAATGGTTTTATCTTTAACGGAAAAGGTCTCAGGCATGAAACTCCAATATTGCGCCAGTAAATATAAAACGACAACAATTAGCCCGAACCCAGAAACAAGCCACTTTTGCATGTTAAAACCCTTTTAAATTTGTAGAGGACAGATTAGTGATGATGTCTTTTTTCATGAATAGATTGAATAGAAAATGCAACGTCAACTGACTGCCCCTTATCATCTAGTAAAGTAACTGTAGCACTTTTTTTATTAGCCATTTTACTATCTACTTCTAAGAACATGATATGTAAGCCCCCTGACTCAAAAACTACTTGTTCATTGGCAGGAATAAGCACTTCATCAAGTTTGATCATCTTCATCAAGCCGCCTTGATGCAAATGTTGATGGAATTCAACTCTTTGCGCAATTTTGGACTTGGCACCTACCAATTTAATATCTTTATCTGAGGTATTTTTAAATACTGCATACCCAGCCGTATTCGACGTACCAGGGATCACTGCTCTCACCTTTGCTTCTTCAACCGCCAAGCCTGACAATTCAGTAGCAGCAACCTTACCTGTCATTAATAATGTTCCTGTCATGCCTACTACTAGGCTTAAAATCAGTTTGGGTAATAGCTTCATCGTTATTATTCCTCAATGCTTATATGCAAACTTCATCATACCCCATGCAATTCATTGATTGGAATAACAATTAACGATAAACATTAAGTTCTTTTGGTTTTTTACGGCTAAAGTAATAAGCGACCGCAATAATCAATACCAATGGCCATACTGCCGTCAATCCAGCTAGGATCAATGCGGCAAAAACCATTGCAACAACCACAAATATTCCAGCAAATACGCTAAACAGAACACAACCAATGATGAAGAATACCAACATAGAGATAGCTAAGCCTAGTAAGTTTCCAGCCCAGTCACTAACATCTAGCCAATGTAAAAAATGTTCGGTATTAATATAAAAGCTTGGTAACAAGCTCAAAATGAAAAACAAAACAACAACTGCACCCACTACTTTAAAAAAGCCGCTCATGATGTGCTCCTTTTCCTTCCCTAATTAAACTAATTCTAAACTCGCTTCGCTTGATTAGCCTTCAGCGCTTAATAAAAGCGCTTTGAAGGCATTAAAACCGAAGCTAAAAAGTACCCGAAGATACCGGCTGTCGGGGCCATAATTGTAAATACCACCGCTGCCGTTCTTACCGCCCAAATAGGAAAGTTGAAGTGGCGACCGATACCAGCACAAACCCCGGTCAACTTTCTATTTAATTGATCTTTACAGATCGGGTTACCTTGATATTGCTTTTCCATCACGTCCCCCTTAAGCATTAGCAACTTTCTTTTTAAGTTCTGCAAGTTGAGCTTCAACTTCACCTTCCGTTTCTAATTTGCGAAACTCGTCTTGAAGGTTCGTTGTGGTTAGGTCATAAGCATCGACTTGGCTTTCTAGCTCAATAACTTTGCGCTGCAACTGCTCGTACTTGTGATTTACTGCGTCGATTTTAGACGTATCCAACGCATTACGACTTTTAAGTTGTAATTCGACAGTGTTAACTCGACGGTCGATACGTGTCACATTTTCACGTGCTTCAGACAGCTTTTGCTGGAGACGAGTCGTATCTTCAGTAATTTTGCCTAAGTCTTCATCGACCACATTTAAGTGTTTTTGTAACTGCTCAACTTCACTATTCAGACCATTTTTAACGACGAGTGCTTCACGAGCCAAATCTTCACGACCTTTTGCCAGTGCAACTTCTGCTTTTGCCGTCCATTGCGATTGTTGCTGAGTTAATGCTTCTAGTTTTCTCTCGGTATGTTTCTTTTCAGCAATACAGCTAGCGGCATGACTACGAGCTTCAACCAATGCTTCTTCCATCTCTTGAATCACTAATCGCAGCATCTGTTCTGGCTTCTCAGCTTTATCCAATGCTGAATTAATGTTTGCGTTTACCACGTCTACGAATCTAGTAATAACACCCATGTCTCTCTCCTAAGTTTTATAAAATATGATTGTTTTTAAATTCACTTATGTACTTCCAATTCACATGCCAACCTAGAAAAGTTTATAAACCACTGTTTTTATTTAGTTTTATCTCAATTGTTTTGACGGGACTAAAAAACAACCAATCAATAAGTGGTCAAATTAACTAAATAATTAACAACCTTGACCACGTTAAAAGATTGACACTTATTATGTTAAATAAATGCTGAATGCTGAATGCTGAATGCTGAATGCTGAATGCTGAATGCTGAATGCT
>NZ_CEYNSH010000009.1:83896-85443 GCF_982872775.1 Psychrosphaera sp.
AATGCTGAATGCTGAATGCTGAATGCTGAATGCTGAATGCTGAATGCTGAATGCTAGTTTTTTACCACTGGGTAGCAAATTGACAACAAACTAATTTGCTACTTTGTGTTCACAAAACCAGAATATGATGTGCAAATATTCACAAAACCATAAACGATACCCAAGCTCAAAACTGGTGAGAGCACTACAAGAAGTAAGGTTAATAGGCTAAGCATATTTATTCACCAAGTTCTGTAGACTGCTGTGATAATTGTTGTTTTGCTAACTTAATTGACTGTGTAGCTTGAAACAAAAATGTATCTTCAATGTCGATTTGAGTTTTATATTCAACGACTTTACGTACTGCATCTACTTCTTGTTGAACTGCTTGAGTTAACGCTTCTGTATCAGACAAAGTTGAGATTGATACAGGTGAAGTAAGAGCGATGCTAGTTGCTAATAGTAAAGATTGCATGGTGGTTCTCCTTAAAAAGTAATTGTTTAAATCTTTAGTCGCTATAACAATTACAAAGGTTGTGCCACTCGTGCAAAATAATTTAAAGCACTGATTTTATTACATTTATTTGTTGATGAAAATTCGGTGACTCAATTAACAAATATCTATTTAGCCACCGATTTAGTCTTTTTGACCACTTTTTGGTTAGGATTAATCTATACCTCGTTCACGGAAAAAAGAGGTGGCATCATGAAGTAACTCTCGGCCTTTGCGATCTGTTTTAACCGCATTTTCACTCAGATATCGACGCCAAATCTTGGCACCTGGTAATCCCTGATACAACCCCATCAAATGGCGAAGTACGTGCCAAGCTCGGCCACCATCTTCTTCATGTTTTGAAATATAATCCGCAACTTCCGCTAGGACTTCCGAGCGTTTAATTTGTGGTGTAGAGGTTCCATATACCGTGTTATCAACCTCTGACATCATGTATGGATTGTGATAAACCTCTCGACCCATCATCACACCATCTACGTGTTTTAAGTGTTCTTGCGTTTCCTCAAAGGTCTTAATTCCACCATTGATGATAATTTCTAACTCTGGAAACAACTCTTTGATTTTATACACTCTTGGATAATCGAGAGGTGGAATGTCGCGGTTTTCTTTAGGACTGAGACCTGTTAACCAAGCTTTTCGAGCGTGGATGATAAAAGTCTCACAACCAGCTGCTTTCACTTTGGTAATAAAATCTAGAAGAAATTCAAAGCTATCCTGGTCATCGATGCCAATGCGAGACTTAACCGTAATTGGAATCGTTGTCACCGCTTTCATCGCGGCAACACATTCAGCCACCAGCTCAGGTTTTGCCATTAAACAGGCACCGAACATACCGTTCTGAACTCGGTCCGACGGACAGCCCACGTTTAAATTAACTTCATCATAGCCTCGCTCCTCTGCCAACTTGGCACAGTGAGCCAAGGCTTCTGGGTCGCTACCGCCTAATTGAAGTGCGACCGGCTGCTCCGCATCATTAAATTTTAAGAAGTCACCTTTGCCATGGATGATGGCGCCCGTCGTCACCATTTCGGTATAAAGTACCGCATGCTTGGAC
>NZ_CEYNSH010000010.1:0-13580 GCF_982872775.1 Psychrosphaera sp.
TGAAATCAGGTGCCTGTTGGCCAACTTCTATTTGATTTCCTAATAAAGCAACGGGTTTGCCATTAGCTTTTACTTTGTCGTAATTGACTGGCAAATTCTTTTGTATGTCATAGGCTAAGCTTGTACAGGAAAGAAGTAGCAGTGACGTTGCTAATAATTTTTTCATAAAAAGACCAACATAATGAGAAATATATAAATTTAGTAGATACTATTGTTAACTAACTGCTATAGTTTTTCTATAGAGAATTTATAATGAATTTTAAACATTAATATAAATAATGGATGATTTTGTTAATGAAAAGGCCAGTTAACCGATTATGAAAACGTCTGTAGTGATATGTGACGACTCCAATCTAGCCAGAAAGCAAATGGCTCGCTCTTTGCCAGATGACTGGGAGGTAGAAGTCACCTTTGCCGTAAATGGTGAAGATGCAATGGATAAGTTAAGAAAAGGCATGGGAGATGTCCTCTTTCTCGATCTTAATATGCCAATACTCGATGGCTATGGCGTACTTGAAGCAATTAAAAACGAAGGCATACCGGTTTTAACTATTGTTGTTTCAGGAGATATTCAAAAAGAAGCACACGAGCGCGTAAAAAGTTTGGGTGCGCTGGATTTTATCAAGAAGCCTATTGATAAAGACAAGCTTCAAGAGCTACTAAATAAATACGGTGTAAATAGTGAGTCAGATCTCACTAAACACAAACCAACACTCGATACCATGCTCGATGAGGAAACTCGTGACGTATTACAAGAAGTCACCAATGTTGCGATGGGGCAAGCGGGGAGTTTGTTAGCCGAAGTTCTTAAAGTCTTTGTCAAGTTACCTATCCCTAATGTCAATGTCTTAGAAGTCAGCGAACTATCTATGGCATTGCAGTCTGTCGAGTCTAATATGACGACATCTGGTGTATGCCAAGGCTTTATTAGTGGTGGTGTTGCGGGTGAAGCATTACTTATTCTGAATGACTCAGGTTTTGAAGATATCGCAAAACTAATGAATTACGAAGGGTCAATAAACGACAAGATTGAATTAGAATTGTTAATGGACATTGGTAATATTCTAATCGGTTCTGTTTTGAAAGGGCTGTCCGAACAACTCGACCTAAACTTCAGCCAAGGCCACCCAGTCGTACTTGGCCAACACGCAAATGTCTCAGAGTTAATTTATACCAACTCTACGCATTGGAAAAAGACCTTGACCATAGAAATAAGCTATGGACTGGAAGGTTATGATGTTACCTGTGACCTACTGTTATTGATCACAGAAGACTCTATTCCGACATTACAAAACAAACTCAACTTTTTATTTGATGTGTAAGTTATGAGCGAACAAGCGCAAATCGAAGTATCAGAAGTTCACTGGTTACTGGATATGTTCCAGTCCGTTGACGTTGGTCTAATTGTATTGGACAGCGAGTATCGCATCCAAGTCTGGAATGGTTTTATGGAAAACCACAGTGGTCGTTCTCCGTATGATGTTAGAAACCAATCTTTATTCGAAACCTTCCCTGAATTGGACGAAGTGTGGCTTCGTCAAAAAACCGATCCGGTATTTGTACTCAAAAATCGCTCTTTTACGATTTGGGAACAGACGCCACATATATTTAAGTTCAAGAACTATCGCCCCATTACAAGCGTGGCGCCGTTCATGTACCAAAATGCCACCTTTATTCCACTGACTAATACGATGGGCAGCGTCACACATATTTGTATCATTATTTACGATGTGACTGATGTCGCGGTATCTAAATTAGAACTAGAGGAAGTAAATACCGAACTTAAGCGCCTTAGCCAGACTGACCGACTGACCAATCTTAATAATCGTGGTTATTGGGAAGAGTGTTTGAAAAAAGAATTTCAACGTCAGCGTCGCACAAACAATATTAGTTCGTTGTTGATCTTCGATATCGATCACTTCAAAAAGGTTAATGACAGCTACGGTCACGCCGCCGGTGATGAAGCTATTTTACATCTAGCTAAAATACTTAAGAAAAACCTGAGAGAGACTGATATTGGTGGTCGCTACGGTGGTGAAGAATTTGCCGTGATCTTGCCAGAAACAGACGCCAAACACGCAGCCGTTTTTGCAGAACGTGTCCGTCGCAACGTAGAAGCCTCGTTGGTGGTCTTTAATGAAGTTGAAATTAAGTTTACTGTCAGCTTGGGTATTGCCGAGTTTCATAGTGACTTCAGCAACCACCAAAAGTGGATTGAAGCGGCCGATAGCGCTTTATATGCGGCAAAGAGTAATGGCCGAAATCAGGTGCGCATATACAAACATCAAGGCTAAATCCAAACGGTAATTAGTTTAGCCAACCCGCTCTTGTTCTTTCGGATTAGGAGCGGGACACTCACTAATCAGGCTAAGCTCACCTTTCTCATTTTTATTCAAAAGCTTAACTTTAAAGCCCCATAATCTATGTAAATGTTTCATCATTGCGTCAGTCGTTGAGGCGAGCGGTATGTTGGCATGGGGTACGTACTCAAGTGTAAGGGACCTGTCTCCATTAATATCGACATCAGTTATTTGAATATTGGGTTCCAAATTACTTAGATTATACTGTGCGGCAAGCTTCTCTCGGATTTCTCGGTATCCTTGCTCGTTATGTATTGCCGTCACCTCTAATTGCTGATTAGCACGATAATCTTGGATATTAAATAACTTGAGTTCGCGTATGACTTTTGGCGATAAAAACTGTGAAATAAAGCTTTCGTCTTTAAAGTTTTCCATTGCATAATGGACCGTCGACAGCCAGTCTTTACCGGCAATATCAGGAAACCAAGCTTTGTCTTCTTCGTCTGGGTTTTCGCACATTCTTCGTATATCTCTAAACATGGCAAAACCAAGCGCGTATGGATTAATTCCACTATAACCAGGATGATTGTAGGGCGGCTGGTAAACGACACTGGTGTGACTATGTAAAAACTCAAGAATAAACCGTTCGGTAACCAGGCCTTCATCAAAGAGATGGTTCAAAATGGTGTAATGCCAAAAACTTGCCCAACCTTCGTTCATCACTTGAGTTTGTTTTTGTGGGTAAAAATATTGAGAAACTTTACGGACGATACGAATCAGTTCTCGATGCCAAGGTTGAAGTAAAGGCGCGTGTTTTTCGAAGAAATATAAAATATTCTCTTGTGGTTCGCTAGGAAACTGCTGTCGTGTCTTTTTAGCAGATTTTTGTTGAGAAGGAATAGTACGCCACAACTCATTGACCTGACTTTGCAAATACATTTCCCGTTCTTGCTGACGCTTCTGCTCTTCAAACATGGATATTTTTTGTGGGCGTTTGTATCTATCTACTCCTAAGTTCATTAAGGCATGACAAGAGTCCATGATCGATTCAACTTCCTCGACACCGTATTTTTGCTCACATTCATCGATGTAATTTCGAGCAAAGATCAGATAGTCAATTATAGATCCAGCGTCTGTCCAAGTTTTAAACAAGTAGTTGTTTTTAAAAAATGAATTGTGGCCGTAACAAGCATGGGCCATGACCAGTGCTTGCATCGTCATGGTGTTTTCTTCCATCAGATAAGAAATACACGGGTTTGAGTTAATGACGATTTCGTAGGCCAAACCCATGTAGCCACGCTTATAGTTTTGTTCTGACTCAATGAACTTTTTGCCAAATGACCAATGGTGATAATTAATCGGCATACCGACACTAGAGTACGCATCGAGCATTTGTTCGGAGGTGATTATTTCAATCTGATTAGGGTATGTGTCCAATCGATAAAACTTGGCTACGCGCTCAATTTCATCTTTGTATGTCTGCAGTAATTCAAATGTCCAATCTGGCCCATCGGAAAGTGGCGTTTGGGTTCGGCGTTCAATTTTGGTCATTGTTTACCTCGACATTATGGTACTCGGTTCAGGGATGTCCGAAAGCGCAATCAAGAAGACTTACTATTGACTTGCTTTTGAAAAAACTCTCTGAATATCGGGTATATATCACTGGCTTGTTTGATGTTTTTCATCGCAAAGTTGGGAAACGATTCTGAGAGCTTTTGATACTCATGCCATAAACTTTGGTGGCTCCGTGTTGTTATCTCTATATAGGCGTAGTAGCGACTGTATTGCAATATACGCTCAGTAAGAATTTGGTGGCACTTCGGTGAGTCATCGGCCCAGTTATCCCCATCAGAGGCTTGTGCGGCATATATATTCCACTGACTCGCCGGGTATCGATGTTGAACAATCTCGTCCATTAGTTGCAGAGCGGAGCTGACGATAGTACCGCCGGTCTCTTGAGAGTAGAAAAACTCTTGTTCATCTACCTCTTTTGCTTGCGTGTGATGACGTATAAACACCACTTCAATATTGTCATAACTCCGAGTTAAAAATTGATAGAGCAGAATATAGAAGCGCTTTGCAATGTCTTTAGTCGCTTGGTCCATCGAACCCGAAACATCCATCAGACAAAACATTACCGCGTTGTTATTGGGAATAGGGCGCTTGTCATAATTTCGATAACGCAGATCAAACGTGTCAATAAAGGGGACTTTTTTTATTCTCGCTTTGAGTTCGTCGATTTGTGTTTGCAAGGACTTTACAGCGGATTGGTCAGGTTTAGTCGCTGATAAACATTCTTTTAGTTTTTCCTCGAGCTCTTTGAGTTGTCGCTTTTTACCAGCCGTTAAAGCAATTCGTCTGGCTTGGGCACCTCTTAACGACTTCACAATATCGATATTGGAGGGAATGCCTTCCGCTTTGTAACCGGAGCGAACCGTTTCGTAATCAGTAATGGACTGAAGCTCTGTTTGTTTGAGGTTAGGCAGCTCGAGGTCGTCAAAAAGTAAGTTGAGGTACTCGTCCATAGAAATAGAAAAAGTGAAGTCATCCTGTCCTTCACCAGAATCACTCGCCTCGCCATTACCTTGGCCCTGACCTTGGCCTTGTGGTCGGGGAATTTTGTCTCCTGGGCTAAACTGGTCGTTACCCGGCAGAATGCGGTCGCGGTCACCGCCTTGACCTTGATGGAAAATGGGTTCAGTAATATCCCGCGCAGGAATACTCACGTTTTCACCAGATTCCGTATCGGTAACACTGCGTTGACTTATCGAGTCAGCGACGGCCTTTTTAATTTGGTTTTTGTAGCGACGCAAAAATCGCTGACGGTTCACCGCACTTTTATTTTTGCCGTTGAGTCGTCTATCAATAAATTGTGCCATTTACACCTCAATTGACGCTATTGTGACTTTCTGACTCTCAAATACCACTCACTCAATAAACGAACTTGTTTAGGCGTATAGCCTTTTTCAACCATTCGATTAACAAAATCGTCGTGTTTCTTCTGATCCTCAACACTCGACTTGGCATTAAATGAAATAACCGGCAGCAGGTCTTCGGTATTTGAAAACATCTTCTTCTCGATAACCGTGCGTAGTTTTTCATAACTACTCCAGGTGGGATTTTTACCTTCGTTGTTAGCCCGGGCTCTCAAAACAAAATTCACAATCTCATTTCTAAAGTCTTTAGGGTTACTAATACCAGCTGGCTTTTCGATTTTTTCGAGTTCGTCATTAAGCGCCGAACGATCAAACAGCTGACCTGTTTCCGGGTCACGATATTCTTGGTCTTGAATCCAAAAATCGGCATACGTGACATAACGATCGAATATGTTTTGTCCGTACTCTGAGTAGGATTCCAGGTAAGCGGTTTGAATCTCTTTACCAATAAAGTCGACGTATTGAGGAATTAAATAACCCTTAAGGTGCTCTAGGTAGCGGTCACGGTCCTCTGCTGGGAACTGTTCCCGCTCAATTTGTTGCTCTAGTACATAAAACAAATGCACAGGGTTGGCAGCCACTTCAGTGTGGTCAAAGTTAAAGACACGAGACAAAATTTTAAACGCAAATCGGGTCGATAGCCCAGCCATACCTTCATCAACACCGGCTGTGTCACGGTACTCCTGAAACGATTTTGCTTTTGGGTCAGTGTCTTTAAGGCTTTCGCCATTATAGACTCGCATTTTGGAGTAAATACTGGAGTTGTCATGTTCTTTGAGTCGCGACAACACACTAAATTGCGCCAAAATATCGAGCGTGCTTGGTGCGCAAGGGGCTTCTAGTAATTCTGAGTGCTCAAGTAGCTTTTTGTATATTTTAATCTCTTCCGACACGCGTAAACAATAAGGGACTTTGACGATATAAACTCGGTCTAAAAATGCCTCGTTATTTTTGTTGTTGCGAAACGACTCCCATTCAGACTCGTTACTGTGCGCCAAAATCATGCCATCAAATGGGAGCGCTGATAGCCCTTCAGTACCGTTGTAGTTGCCTTCTTGTGTGGCGGTGAGTAATGGATGTAAGACCTTGATTGGGGCTTTAAACATCTCTACGAACTCCATCAATCCCTGATTGGCACGGCACAAGGCACCAGAATAACTATAAGCGTCAGGGTCGTTTTGTGAAAAATCCTCGAGCTTTCTGATATCGACCTTGCCAACCAACGCCGAAATATCCTGGTTATTGTCATCGCCAGGCTCGGTTTTAGCGATACCAATTTGATGTAAAACAGATGGGTTTTTACGAACGACCTTAAACTTGCTAATGTCACCACCAAACTCTTTTAGGCGTTTTGCAGCCCAAGGTGACATGATGTTCTTTAGATAGCGCTTGGGAATATTATACTCTTGTTCGAGAATGTGGCCGTCTTCTTCTGCGTCAAACAAACAAAACGGATGGTCGTTAACCGGCGAGTCCTTGAGGCAATAGATAGGTTGTTGTTGCATCAGGCTTTTTAGCTTTTCGGCTAAAGATGATTTACCACCGCCAACAGGACCTAGTAGATAGAGGATTTGTTTTCTCTCTTCGAGGCCTTGTGCTGAGTGCTTTAGGTAAGAAACGATTTGTTCTATCGATTCTTCCATGCCATAAAAGTCTTTGAAAGCCGGGTAACGCGAAATGATTCTATTGGAAAAAATACGACTTAAGACTGGGTCTTGAGACGTGTCGACCATTTCAGGCTCACCGATAGCCATAAGTAGTCGTTCTGAAGCTGAGGCATAAGCAGATGCATCCTCTTTACACAGGGTTAAGAATTCATCGATAGTAAACTCTTCTTCCTGCTGTGCTTCAAAGCGTTGTTGATAATGATCAAATATACTCATAACGCCCCCAATTTCTCAAACGAGAAGTTATCGTTAGATTATTACAAACACTCTTTAACTTAAGGTTAGTTTATATTTTGATTTGATGGGGGGAAGTTAATAAAAAAATAATAAAAAAGGCCGCTTTGCGACCTTTATGAAATACCTGTTTTTTATACAAGTTCTGATATTTGGAAGTTACATCTTAATGTTACTTTTGATGACGCTTTTTAAGGACATCAATCACGTCATTTAGACTCAAATCACTCGCTTGTAAAAGCACTAACAAGTGGTAAATCAAATCAGCACTTTCGTTCTTTAATTCTTCTAAATCTTTAACGGTAGCTGCAAGTGCCGTTTCGACACCTTCTTCACCAACTTTTTGAGCAATGCGCTTGATACCACTTGCATACAAAGATGCGGTATAAGAAGAGTCTGCGTCAGCACCTTTACGACTGGCGATAACACGCTCTAAGTCTGCAATAAAGCTATAAGTCGATGAGGCCTCTGCGTCCATCCAACAGGTTTCTGTTCCTGTGTGACAAGTTGGCCCGGCTGGGTTTGCTAGTACTAAAATACTATCTTTGTCACAATCGACAAAAGCAGAAACGAGCTCAAGGGTATTGTTTGATGTTTCACCCTTGGTCCAAAGACGTTCTTTGCTGCGGCTATAAAAAGTAACAAGACCTTTGTCTAGTGTTACCTCAAGCGCTTCTTTATTCATATAGCCTTGCATCAAGACTTTACCGGAGGTGGCGTCCTGGACAATGCTAGGTAACAAACCATCGGCTTTTTGCCAGTCTAACTGGCCAATTGTTTCTTTTGTAATATTCATTTAAAACAGACCTTAACCAGTTATTGTTTTAATCATAAAATCAACAGCTTCTTCAATATCCAATAACTGTTTTTCGCCAGTGTGGCGGTTTTTGTATTCAATTTGATTGTTGTCTAAGTTGCGCTCGCCAATCACGATTTGATGCGGAACACCAATTAATTCCATATCATTGAACATCACACCTGGACGCTCTTTTCTATCGTCAAATAAGACTTCGATACCGGCCGCTTTTAGCTTGTTATAAACGCCTTCAGCAATCGCTGGAATACGATGTGACTTGTGCATATTCATTGGCACGATTGCAACCTGGAAAGGCGCTAACGCTGCTGGCCATTTGATACCAAATTTGTCATGGTTTTGTTCGATTGCCGCAGCAACGATACGGGTAATACCGATACCGTAACAGCCCATTTCAAGCACTTGGTGTTTACCCGTTTCAGTTAAAACACCTGCGTTCATTGCCGTTGAGTACTTCGAACCCAGTTGGAAGATATGACCAACTTCGATACCGCGTTTAATAACCAAGGTACCTTGACCACATGGGCTTGGGTCGCCTTCCACGACGTTGCGAATATCTTCAACTTGACCAAGTTCTACGTCACGGCCCCAGTTGATGCCAAAGAAGTGTTTGCCTTCTTCGTTTGCCCCCGCCGCGAAGTCCGAAGCGACGGCAGCTGCACGGTCAACAATGACTGGAATAGGGCAGTTAACTGGACCTAAAGAGCCAGGGCCAGCGCCCATTATCGCTTTGATTTCTTCTTCCGTTGCCATTGTTAATGGCTCTGCAACCTGTGGTAGGTTTTCTGCTTTGATTTCGTTTAATTCGTGATCGCCACGAACAATCAATGCAACAAATTCTGCGTCTTGTTCTGCGTCAGCTTTAACAATTAATGTTTTAACTGTTTGTTCGATATTAACATCAAAACCTTCAACTAATTCGCTGATAGTCTTGGCATTTGGTGTATCGACCTTAGCCATTTCAATTGTTGGTGCGTCAGCTTGTGCTTTTGGTGCCAGTGCTTCGGCTTTTTCAACGTTTGCTGCGTATTCGCTTTCTGTCGAGAATACGATCGCATCTTCACCAGAGTCAGCTAACACGTGGAATTCGTGCGACGCATCACCACCAATTGAACCTGTATCGGCAAGTACTGGACGGTAATCTAAGCCAAGTCGCTCAAAGATATTACAATACGCTTTGTGCATACGGTCATAAGTTTCTTGAAGACAAGACTGGCTTAAGTGGAATGAGTAAGCGTCTTTCATAATAAATTCACGAGAGCGCATTACACCAAAACGAGGACGAACCTCATCACGGAACTTTGTTTGAATTTGATATAAGTTAAGAGGCAACTGTTTGTAGCTGCTGATTTCTTTACGTACGAACTCAGTGATCACTTCTTCGTGAGTTGGACCAAGCGCAAAATCACGGTCGTGACGGTCTTTAATACGCAATAGCTCTGGGCCGTATTCTTGCCAACGACCAGACTCTTCCCAAAGGTCTGCTGGTTGAACAACCGGCATTAACATTTCAATAGCGCCCGCTTTTTCAAGTTCTTCACGAACGACTTGCTCAACCTTACGAACAACTTTCAGGCCCGATGGTAGCCAAGTGTATAAACCAGATGCCAGTTTTCTGATCATGCCGGCACGTAACATTAGTTGATGGCTGATAACTTCTGCATCAGACGGCGTTTCTTTTAATGTTGCGATAATATAGTCACTGGTACGCATTGGATTTTGCTCTCGCTTGTTAATCTCTTGTAATGAAAGCCCCAAAAATGGGCTAGAATGGCGATGGATTCTAACAATCAAATTGATTTGATTAAATAACTATTACAAAAATAAAAGGCTTTTTATGGTCGTTTGCCAGTTACGTTTTGTTTGCCACCAAGAATTATCGTTGGAAATCGCTCAAAGCGCCATATCTGAATTATTTGAGGAGTATCGCTACAACGGCCAAATATTGGGTCGAGAGTTTGGATTGAGTTTAAATAATGAAGCGTTTGAGTGTCGCTTAGTGTGCCCAGAAGAAACGGCATTAAAGCCAAGCAATGACAGTGAAGAAGTCACTGCAGTAAAAGCACAATTAGAATCATTGGGTATTAAGGGGCCAGACATCTCCATTATTGGTTTGGAAACTCAGTCGGATTTTTCAGATACATGCGAGACACCCAGAGGCTATATTTTGTATTCGACCTTTGTTCAGTCATGCTCGCCAGTGCGCTGTAGCGAACACTTCATGCCAATTCCACTTTATAAACTGCCAAGCGAATTACGATACGAACTAATAAAATGGCAGGAAAGCCAAGCGGCCTGTGATCAAATACAAATGAATGCGTTAGGGGCCGCAGAGCAACAAATGGTCGAGCAACTATCTGCGATTGACAGTGATTTAAATCAATTAGGAAAACGACTCGTAAACGCTATCGAAGAGGCAACAAGAAAACCAGCTTATTTGTACCTTTACCGGGTTGGCGGCAATAGTCACGAAGAGGAAACTCAGAGAACTTGTCCAGGCTGCGACAACGAGTGGCGATTAAAACAGCCCTTGTTCGAGCTGTTTGATTTTAAATGTGAAGACTGTCGATTGGTTTCAAATATCAGTTGGGACTTTCAGTAGCGTTTAATCATTACTTTGAGAAACGCGCCTGAACGACGTCCTCTAACGCGTTAACTTTGTAGTACTTACTTTAAGTTTTTATGGACGATGACATCGTCAATAATACCTTGTTGATTTCGACCGCCGAGGGTGATGATGTTCCCCTTATAAATGATAGCTGAACGATGGCCATAACTTGCTGTGGGCGCATCGTATAGCTGCCAACGTCTTGACTCAGCTTGATAACACCACACTTCGGTTGTGCCTTTTGCTATGGTGCCCTGTGACGTTTTGCCATGAATATCGTAAGGCTCGGTAGCACCACCAACAAAACAAATCTGGTCTCGTTGAACATCACTAACCGCCGCCATTCTAAAGCGGCCATGCTCGCCAGGGTGGGCCCATTCTTGCCATTGAATATACGATGGGTTCATTGGGTCTATTTCGCCCAATAAACAACTTTGCTCAATCTGAACACTTGGCGCTTGTGCAAAGTTGCGTTTCATCGACGCACCATCACACACTAGTAATACGTTATCGACAATTCCTCCGGCGTGACCAAAGACGCCATTACCTAAAATAGGACTCGCCTGAAACCATTCATTTTTGAAAATATCAAAGACTTGTACCAGGTTAACCGCACCATCTTTGTGCCAACCTGAAATTGCGTATAGGTAGCGGTCTCGATAAGGTAATAACACGGTGTCATCAACGGGTACTGGCATATCTGCTAGTTGCGCATACTCCTTGGATAAAGGGTTATAACTGTAAAAGTCTGTGATGTTTTGTTCGTTCGGCTTTCGCGCTGGATTCGAGACAGTGTTATTCGAGTAACCTCCCAACAAATAAACCATGTTATTGACGACGGCACTGGCCGTTGCAAACCGTCCTTTGTATTTGTTCTCTGATGGGACAATCGCTAACCTTTCCCAATCCGGATGGGTAAACTGAGTTTCTTTAATCGCAGCGAGATCTTGGTCGACTTGCTCTTGGTCGACACTGATGATTAGGTCAGCCTCTGCGGTAGACCCTGCAGTGACTTGGTTTTGTGCTTGAGGGGCGTTGCTTGTTGTATTTTCATTATTGTTTGATTCAGGCTCTTCGATTGGCGCCGGCAAAATATCTAAATTAGGTTTGAACCCAAGCTCAAGAGCAATCGCTGAGTCATTTGCTGAGCTATTTTCGGAGCTGCTCTCGGAGCTACGTGGCGAGCTATTTTCAGGAGTTTGGAGCGCAACCGCCACGCTACTCTTTGGTGTGGCGTAGCCGCGGTCAAATAGAGCCAAGTTATCTTTAAACGTCAACCCTAAAAAACTAAGTACAACTGGCTCATTATTGGCATCAACAACCACGACATTGGCAGCAGCGGTCGTTGGCGTAGGCAGCTTAGGTAAAACTTGATTCAAGTCTTTAATCGTTGAGTTGGTCTCTGATAGAGCCGAGCCGGACGCAATAATAATTGAGCAACAGAACAAGTTCTTTATAACAGCGCTGATGTTTGTCAGTTGAAGATGACGTCCCACGTTTTTTAACTGAACCTTGTGTCCATTTTGCAAAAGTTTAAACCAACTCAATTTCTGTTACCTCACAAATGTAGTCTGCACTTTTTGTTACAGGGTTTTGCGTGTTGATGACTGATTTAACTTGCCATTTGATATTATATTTATCCAATTTTATACCATAAACCTTGTCGTCATCTTTTTTTTGCTTGTATGAAGGACGCGGATCTTGTGCCAACACCTGCTCAATAAGCTGACATACATCACTGGTGATCTTTAGTTGGCTAATATTCGATTCTGCTTTGGCGCTGAATAAGACAGTTAATGACGCATCTGGAGCGTCATGTGCCATTAATGATGAGGCCGAGTCAACCGAGTCTGCGTAAGGAATGTAAGGCTTGATGTCGATGATAGGAGTACCATCTAGCAAGTCGATACCTTGAACCGTGATTTCGGTTATACCGTCGATTTGTTTAATGTCGATAAACTTAACCACAGACATCCCGATGCAATTGGGCCTAAAGGTACTTCGTGTCGCAAATACTCCGACTTTTTCATTCCCCCCTAAGCGAGGTGGACGAACCTGGGCTTTCCAACCGCGATCAATGTGTTCATCAAACAAAAACAGTAACCATAAATGACTGTGTTGCTCTATTCCTTTAAAGGCATCGGCAGAAATATCGTTTTCAGTTATTCGAATTATTCCTTTTGCACCGACTAAATTTGGTTGACGGGGAATACCGAATTTCTCTTTAAATGGCGACTCGATGACTGCGATAGGCTTGACCGTATGTGTAACGACCTCTGACAAAATTTTTCCTTTTATTACAGGTTTTTAGTACAGTTTTGGGGATGGCTTACTATTTTCTAATAAAGTTGTCATTTTATAATCCGATAAGGTGTAACATCAAATTAATTTGTGTAAGTTATCAGAGTAATTTAGACGATTACGTAATCTACTTCTATATTCATAATAATAAAAAAGAAAGTAACGAGCCCATGTTTAAAACACTATTTAAGCCTGCCACGCTATTGATGAACAAACTACGCTTTGGCCATAAGTTTACGCTGATCGTTTTGTTGTTCTTTGTACCTTTGATTATCTTAGCGATTAACTACGTCAGTTTAGTTAAAAAAGAAATTGTCCATAGTGAAAATGAATTAGGTGCTGTGGCCTACATTAAGCAATTAGATGCCAAACAATCGGCGTTAGTTAACTTAATCGTTGATGATATGCATTGGCGTTCGGGACAAACTATCCCCGCTTCTCAAACAGAATCAATCACCGAATTTAACAATAGTTTGATGGACTTAGTGTTAGTTGATTTACTTGAAGAAAATCAAGTCAAAGCTCTACGTGAGCAACTGATAGAGTTACAAACCACAATATCTGACCGAACTGGCACGGTAGGCTCTGCACAATGGCGCAGCCCTTCGGATAAAATGGCTCACTTAATGGTCATCATCGAGCAATTTAATAATTTATACCCTACTATCGCTAATATGAAGGGGCTGACTAATGACCCTGACATTGACACCGTTTTGTTAT
>NZ_CEYNSH010000010.1:13680-20943 GCF_982872775.1 Psychrosphaera sp.
ATCGCTAATATGAAGGGGCTGACTAATGACCCTGACATTGACACCGTTTTGTTATCGAGACTATTGATCGAAAAACGCTTACCGACACTCAAGTTATTGCTAAATGGTTACGGTTTATCTATGTACGCAGTGGGAGAGCCTCAAGTGTCCTCTGGTACGTTTGATAGTTTGAGCATCGTTTCCGATGAATTAGCCGCTGAGATGGCGACCATTAACGAATTGCGCAATGTGGTCAATGGTCAAGATCAGCGTCTTCAGTCAGTTGTCGCAGCTGATGTTGAACAATTATCTCTCATCGTAGACAACGCACTGATGTATATCGAAGAGCAGTTTTTGATTGCGGAAGATATCGTATTGACCAAAGCACAATTAAACGAACACCTAAATGCAGAACTAGCGATGTTTTATCGCAGCAAATCGGCTTTGTTTGATGAATTTGAATCTCGATTAGAAAAGCGTATTTTTGAGAATACTCGAAACTTCTACATTCTTATCGCCCTAGTAACAACGTCTTTGTTACTCGTTATTTATTTGTTTATTGGAATGAGCTTGTCTATTTCTATTACAACTCGAAGTTTGACCAAAGTCGCCAAGAGTTTAGCTGACGGAGATACGACAGTGAGTGCCAAAATGCTCACAAAAGATGAATTGTCAGAAGCGATCAGCGCATTTAACCAAATGGCGGTTAACGTACATAATTTAGTTGAAGCTGTGCAATCAGCGTCTGCCGGTGTAACTAAGCAAAGTCAAACTGTCGAACAGTTATCTCATCAAACTGGTGAAGCGGTAGAGTCTCAACTACATGATACCCAAGAGATTACTCAAGCAATAGAAGAGCTCCTAGATGCGGTGTCTGTGGTATCAGAGAATACGAACATTGTTGTTAAGTCCTTAACGAGCGCGACAGAGCAGACCCAGCGAGGTCGTAAGACATTAGCAGATGCGCGAAATGCAACCGATGAGCTAGGTCGAGAAATAAAACACTCAGTAGAAGTCATCAATCAACTTTCACAACAAAGCGACAGTATTAACCAAGTTCTTGATGTGATTAAAGGTATTGCCGAGCAAACTAACCTTTTAGCATTGAACGCGGCAATTGAGGCTGCCAGAGCGGGAGAGCAGGGGCGTGGCTTTGCGGTCGTTGCTGATGAAGTGAGAGGACTTGCTAAACGTACCCATGACTCAACCTCGGAAATTCAAAGTACGATTTTGACTTTACAAGATGGTGTTCAAAATGCGGTACAGGCCATGACTCGGTCGGATGAGCAAGCAACAAGAACGATTGAAGAGTCAGCAAAACTTGAAGAGGCCCTTGACCATATAAGTGTTTCTGTAGAGCAGATCAGTGAACAAAACGTAGAAACTGAGCGAGCAACCGAGCGACAGCAAGGATTAGCACAAAGAATTGAGTCTAACTTATCTTCAATAAGTAAAATATCCACCGTCACCGATGAAAACGTGAAAGCGTCAGTTGAAGCAACGGATAAACTGGGTAAATTTGTCGCAAAACTAGAATCAATGTTAGAGAAGTTTAAGACGTAGTAATTGTGTAATACGGTTATACGTAGTCTTAAATTTTTGTTTCAAATGGCAATTGGATAAGCTTAGGTCCAGACGCTCTAAGCTCTAATACTGAGCCTAGTTCATACCAGTCGCCCACCACCAAGCGTAAAGTTTGATTGGCTAACGTATGAATATTAGGTCTGTGCGTGTGCCCGTGTACTAGCCAATCGCATCCTGTTTCAGCTATCACTCGCTCTACTTCTCTTTGTGCCACATCCATAATGTCATCGGATTTTTGCATTTGGCTTTCTTTGCTTTTGAGACGAATATTCGCAGCAATTTGACGACGTTTTTTCAGAGGCAACATCAACATAAAACCTTTCCACCACCAAGAACGACTCTTTTTGCGGAATTTTTGGTAGTCGATGTCGTCAAGACACAGCTGATCGCCGTGCATCATCACGACAGAGTGTCCATAAAGGTTTAGTTGTGTGAGCTCGGGTAGGAGAGTCATACCAGCTCGTTTGCAGTAGGCTTTACCTAGTAAAAAGTCGCGGTTGCCTTGGCAAAAATAAACAGGAGTTGATTGGCTGAAGGAGTGGATACCTTCAGCAATCAAGGAAGTAAATTCATTGATGTCGTCATCACCAATCCAGGCTTCAAACAAATCACCTAGAATATAAAGCGCATCGTGCTTGTTCTCGTTGTCCTTCAAAAACGTTAAAAAACATTGAGTAATATCTGGGCGAGATTCACATAAATGCAAATCAGCAATGACCAGTGTTGACGACATGAAAATCTTCTCTTTGTTAAAGCGTGAAAAACAGCTCGTTACTATTAATCAATGATTACTCAACGATTTCTGCTTTTTCAATGATCACGTCTTCTTTTGGAACGTCTTGGTGCATACCGTAACGACCAGTTTTCACTTCTGAAATCTTGTCTACCACGTCCATACCTTCAACAACTTTACCAAATACACAATAGCCCCAGCCTTGTGTGCTTTCGCTAGTAAAGTTAAGGAAGCCATTGTCTACGCTGTTGATGAAGAATTGTGAACTTGCCGAGTGTGGGTCCATAGTACGAGCCATTGCCAAAGTACCACGCTCGTTTTTAACACCATTGTTTGCTTCGTTTTTGATTGGTGCATTACCGTCTTTTTCTTCCATTCCCGGAGCCATACCGCCGCCTTGAACCATGAAGCCAGGGATAACACGGTGGAAGATAGTACCGTCATAAAAACCAGATTCAACGTAGTTTAAGAAGTTCTCAGTAGTTACTGGCGCTTCTTCAGTAAATAGTTCAATTTTGATCTCGCCAAAATTAGTCGTAAGTAAAACCATGAGTTTTTCCTAATAATTTGAATAAAAAAATATAAATTGTTATGGCCAAATTCTACCTAAAATTTGTGCGCTTCACCTCTTTTATCTTAATCGAAGCGCCTAATTGCTCAATTACTCTGCGATAAAAAGACTTACATTAGTCTAATTTACCAAGGTAGTCGTTCGCCATTGCTATGCCAAAAGCCACCTGTGTTATCAAGATTTAACTCGTCGATGCGTTGTAATAAACCTTCAGCCGCTTCATCTGGGGTGATGTGACCACCAAAATTAACCATACGAGTTTGAACGTATCCTGGATGAAGAAGCGCAACGGCGATGCCTTGATCTTTTAAGTCCAAAGCCAGAGATTTACCAATAGCATTAAGCGCGGCTTTAGAGGCTCGGTAACCATAGCGGCCGCCAGAACCGTTGTCTTCAATAGACCCCATGCGACTGGTAATATGAGCAACCTTGCTGCCGGAAGTCAGGTTATCGAGTAGGGTTTCTGTCACCATTAATGGCGCTAAGGTATTTATCTCGAATTGCTGGCGAATTGAGTCGTAATCAATGTTACCTAACTGCTCGTCTTGCAACAGACCTGCATTATTGATCAACAGGTCAACTTTAGTATCGCCCAAGATAGTTTTAACTTGTTGCAGTTGTTCAGGGTCGGTGACGTCAATTCCACTGATGACCATGCCGGCGATTTCTTCTAGCTCTTCTGAGTCAGAGCGACAAACGCCAATTATATCCCAGCCCTTTGCGGCAAGTTGTTGAGCCATTGCTAAGCCGATACCGCGATTTGCACCTGTTATCACTGCAGTTTTCATAATTGTCCTTTTTGTTTATTCAAAACGAATAAGACAATTGTGGGTATGAGGTGGCTTAAATTCAATAAAATGCGTCAAATAAATAGACGTTTAACCCTAAACAACAAACAGGTAGAATACGCGCATTAAAAATAACCTTGGAGTCCCACAGTGGCGATCAATTGGTTCCCTGGTCATATGCATAAGGCCAGAAAAGAAATTGCGGAAATCATGCCGCAAGTCGACGTAATCATCGAAATTTTGGATGCGCGTATTCCGTTTTCAAGTGAAAACCCACTAGTGCCAGCCCTTCGTGGTGACACACCAGTATTAAAGGTATTAAACAAGTCTGACTTGGCGGACCCGGAGCAAACGGAAGAGTGGCTTACACATTTTAAATCGCAGCGCGGTATTGATGCTATTGCGGTTACTCAACACGAACCTAAGCAAATTAAAGAGCTCATTCCACGAATTCAGGAATTAGTTCCGCATAGAGTTGGGCAAGACAAGCTACTTCGTGCGCTGATCTGTGGTATCCCGAATGTAGGTAAGTCGACCACCATAAACATCTTGGCCGACCGTATCATAGCCAAAACAGGTAACGAGGCGGGTGTAACAAAAGCACAGCAACGAATTCGACTTGATAATAATGTGGTATTGCACGACACGCCGGGGTTCTTGTGGCCAAAATTAGAGCCAGAAGATTGTGGTTATCGCCTCGCAATCACTGGCGGTATCAAAGATACGGTAACTGAAAAAGAAGACATTGCTTATTACGCCATCGAATACATCATGGAATATTACCCTGAGCTTCTAATGTCTCGTTATCAATTTGATGAAATGCCAGCTCAGCCAATCGATGTCATGGATGCAATTGCCCGTAACCGCAGCTGTATCCGAAAAGGTGGCATTGCTGATTTGTATAAGGTGTCAGAAATCATCTTGAATGAGTTTCGCTCGGGCACAATGGGCCGAATCACTTTAGAGACTGTTGAATTGGCAGAGCAAGCTAAAGTTATCATCGCCGAGAAAGAAGCAGAGCGAGCGGCCAAAAAAGAACAAGAAGACGGTAAAAAGAAAAAGCGCCGACGTCGTAAATAAATCTCGATTACGAAGCGCTATTTCAATGCGTAAATAAAACGTAATAGAGCAATTCAATAGAATGATTCAACACAACACTGCTAATCAATAGGAAAGAAAATGGACAAAACGAGTTTGATAAAAGTACGCGGTTTTCACTTAGATGTATATCAACACGTTAATAACGCACGTTACTTGGAGTTTTTGGAAGAAGCTCGCTGGCAGTATTTAGAAGAAAGTGGGGACATTGAGTATTTCACTTCACTGGGGTATGCATGGGCGATTGTTAATATCAACATTAACTACCGAGCGAGTGCCTTGATGGGTGATACGTTAAAATTAACGACAGAATTATCACACATTGGTAATAAGAGTGCGGTATTCCATCAGGTCATTACTAAAGAAGGTACGGATAAAGTGGTTGTCGACGCGGATATTACATTTGTCGTGATGGACCAAAAGACGGGTCGTGCAGTTCCAATTGAGGGTGACCTTTTGACTCGTATGCAAGAGCACCTAAAATAACGTTAGATTCATAACTTAAAAGTGGTCAAAGCCAAAGGCTTTGCTGTATAAAATCAATAAAATGGCAATGATCATATAATTAAATACTAATACGGGGAGAGGCAATGTCTGCAACAAAATTAAGCCAAGAAGAATTAACTCAAGCACTAAGCGAAATTAACTCTAACTTGGGCGATGGTACGCCGTGGCAAGTTATTGATGGTAAGCTACACAAAGAGTTTGTTTTCAAAAACTTCATTCAAGCGTTTGGCTTTATGACTCAAGTCGCAATCCACGCCGAAAAGCTAATACATCATCCAGAGTGGTCGAATGTATGGAATAAAGTCACAGTTGATTTAGTTACCCACGACGTTGATGGTATCAGTGACTTAGATATTAAGATGATTAAGCGTATGGAAAAGCTGGTGGCTTAACTGCACTTTAGATTTGTGCTATCTGACAGTGTCTACGCACTGAAATAGTCTCGAACTATCGATACAAAGCAAAAAGGTGAACCGTTTGAGTTCACCTTTTTTGTTTAGTTCGGATTGTGTAGCCCGACGTGCTTAGTCTGCGAAATAAGTCGAGGCTAAGTTGTGTGATACAAGGTTATTTACAGGGCAAGTAAGTGCATAACAAAGCCGATGGAGCCGCCAAAAACACCACCCCAAACGACTAACCAACCTAGATGCGACTTAATCATTTCTTGAACTAACGTCTTCACCATTTGCGGTGTAAGCTCATCAAGACGTTGTTGGACAATCGATTCAACCTTTTGACGAACGTCAGTCATTGCACTACCAGAGCCTAATTGAGCTTTCAGCTTGTCGGCAAAGTCATCAGACTGAGTTATTTCAATTACCGATGATTTTAGGTTGTCTACGAACGGCTCTTTGAGAGGCATCAGGGCGTCAGTACCGCCGAACATATTAAGCATTCCACCAAATGAACTTTGTTGAATAGTGGTAACTAAAGAGTCAAACGCCGGCGACATGTCAGTTTCTTGAATGAGCGGTTCTAAATCGAAATGATGAGACTCACCCGATTGTTCTGTCAAAAATCGATCGAGGTTTTCCTGAGTGAAAAATTGCTCCATGATTAAACTTTTAATTGCTGCTTTAAACTCTGCAAACTTTAACTGAACAATACCAGAGCCATATAAGCCGGGTACTTTTTCAAAAAGCATATGAACGGCAATCCAGTTGGTAACAGCACCTGATAAAGCGAAAATACCAATATAAAACAACCAATCGATAGACAAGCCATACCCAAGCGCGGTGATGCCCAGTGCAATCAGGTTTGTGATGACGCTTTTATTCAAATTACTTCTCCTATAACAGACAATCTCCCGTGGTTTGTGTAATTGGGATGTATTCAAACCACGGATCATTTATATCAGGTACGTTATAAGGATTTTTTGTTATAACTCAAGCAGCATCGTCTTTTTCGATAACAAAGTCGACTAAATTGTCCTCTGTATCTTCAGAGCGAGAAACGGACTCAGCCTCACTCTTGGTCTTTTTTGCTGTTTCGCCAGAGCTTAAATCAAGATCAGGCTGAGCTTCATCGGCTTTTTTCTTTTTAGTCGCGGCTTTTGCCGTTGGCTTTTTCTTGGCTTGCAGGGCAATCAAAACATCTTCACGTTGTTTGGCTAAGAAAATACTTAGCGCTTCACATTGTTGATCATTGATTTCAAGCTGGCCTTTAAGATCTTCGTGCTGTAACAACTCGAACATACCGTCTGCCATGTCCAACATTTTGTCGTATTCGTCTGCCGCACGTTTGTCAGTAAAGGTCATAACTTCTTGTTCCTTATTGCTTTTGTCGGTACGAATAACGACATAACGAGTTTCAACCGCCATAGCTTTCTCCTAGTGATATAAGCGTAGTGTGGATACAAATTTTATTTAATACCGAATTTATACTGTATGTTTAAACAGTAGTCAAGCGAGTAATATAATCAGGTTAGAAATGCACAACGAATACTCGAGAGTATGAGTGACTTGAAGCTTGAAATAACCAAGCATTAAAAGAAAAAGCTTCAG
>NZ_CEYNSH010000010.1:21043-42317 GCF_982872775.1 Psychrosphaera sp.
TCTGAGTATTTCGCTAATTTTCCTGCAACCTCAATACCAATGTTCTCTTGTGCTTCTTGTGTAGAACCACCTACGTGAGGCGTTAAAATAACATTATCTAAACCACGTAATGGCGATAAAAATTCCTCATCATTTGATTTTGGCTCAACAGGAAAAACGTCGATCGCTGCACCGCCAATGTGTTGTTCTTTAAGTGCATCGGTCAATGCGTCAATATCAACGACGGTGCCTCGTGAAGCATTGATTAGGATAGCGCCAGGTTTCATTCGTTTAAGTTGTTCTGGGCCCATTAGGTTTTTCGTTTGTGGGGTTTCAGGAACGTGCAAAGAAATGACATCCGAGGTTGCTAGTAAATCATTTAATGTCGCCACCTGTTCTGCATTACCTAAGGTTAATTTATTTTCGATGTCATAAAAACGAACATTCATACCGATGTTTTCAGCCATGATTCCAAGCTGAGTACCAATATGACCGTATCCAATAATACCTAGAGTTTTACCACGCGCTTCAAAAGAGCCGACCGCTGATTTTTGCCATACACCTCGATGGGCTAATGCGCTCTTAGCAGGAATACCACGTATAAGTAGAAGTATTTCACCTAAAACAAGTTCTGCGACTGAACGAGTATTTGAAAATGGTGCGTTAAAGACAACGGTGCCTTTTTCTTTCGCGGCTTCAAGGTCAACTTGGTTGGTACCAATACAAAAACAACCAACCGCTACTAGTTTATTGGCGTGTTGCAGTACTTTCCTATTTAACTGAGTACGGGAACGAATACCAATGAAGTGAACGTCTTTAATTTTTTCAATTAATTCTTCTTCAGGCAATGACGTCTTCAAATACTCAATATTGTCGTACCCTTGTGACTTCAAAGTATCTACAGCACTCTGATGAAGTCCTTCTAGCAGCAAAATTTTAATCTTGTGTTTGGCCAGTGACACGTTGTCCATATTACAATCCAGTTGGTTATTTCGTTTATATGAAGTTAGTTTATTTTTATGACGGATATAGTGCTAATTACAACAGTTAGAATTAATACTCTATTTTCGCGAGAGATAAAACCCCGGATATAAAAAAAGCGGAAAAATTATCCGCTCTTTTAGTTTTCGTTATCTTTTAATCACACCATTCGGAGTGCCGATAACGACGTGATCCGCTCCTCTATGCGCAAATAAGCCATTCGTAACGACACCAACAATAGCATTTAATTGCTCTTCTAATTGACGAGGCTGAGCTATTTTCATGTCGTAGACATCCAGAATAACATTGCCGTTATCAGTGACGACACCTTCTCGATAAACTGGGCTTCCACCTAATTTAACAATTTCTCTGGCAACATAGCTTCTTGCCATAGGAATGACTTCAACTGGCAATGGGAATTCACCTAAATGACGAACGAGCTTACTCTCATCAACGATACACACGAACTCATTAGCAACGGCAGCGACAATTTTTTCACGAGTCAGAGCGGCACCACCGCCTTTTATCATCGCATTGTCGTCATTTATTTCATCGGCGCCATCGACATAAATGTCCAATTTGGACACACTGTTTAAATCAAACACTTCGATACCGTGCTTCTTCAAGCGCTCAGTTGATGCTTCAGAGCTCGATACCGCACCTATGATATCCTGTTCCATGGTGGCTAATGCGTCGATAAAATAATTAACCGTTGAACCGGTTCCTACGCCGACAATCGTGTCTCGTTTAACAAAGTCTAGGGCGGCGAGGGCGGCGGCTTTTTTCATTTCATCTTGGTTCATCAGAATGGTTTACCTTGTCAGTGTTAATTAAAAATGGGTTTAATAATTATTTGTCGCTGTGATTTCGGGCAATTAAATATTGTCTCTAATCAGTGTCTTTGATTAATGCTATTGATTGATGCATTTGGTATTAAGTCGCTAAGTCATTTATCGATACCACATCGTATTACTCTCGTTGGTGTACAAATATAGTCGATAGGAACATCCCAGCTTTCAAACGGCAATTTATCAACTTCTTGACAGTCATGAGCCAGCCCAATAAGAGCGGGCTTTGGCGAGTTAATTTGAGTCAAGCGGTTTAGTGTTCTATCGTAATAACCGCCTCCCATACCGAGCCGATTACCATTTTTATCAAAGGCAACTAAGGGCATACAAATGATATCGATAGCATCAAACGGAATCGTATCTGGTGCGCTTACCTGAGGCTCTCGAATCCCATATCGATTGTTAGTCCATTTGGTATGGCGGTTTACTTTTTGAAAGTTCAAATACCCCTTTCTAAAAGGGTGAAGAACAGGGAGCAAAAGCTGTACTTCTTGCTCTCTAAAAGCCTCTATCGTGGGACTTGTGTCAATCTCACCGTCGTTAGTTAGGTAAATAGCGAGACTCAGTGTTGAGTCTGTTTCAAGCGCAATTTTATTTTTGATGAGGTTTTGTACTTGCACACGCAACGCTTGCCCAGCCTGGCGTTGTTCATCTAGGCTAAGTGCATTGCGTCTTTGTCTGATCTGTTTGCGCAGCTCTTTACGTGATACCACCGGCGTATCTTTGTTAGACTCTTTGTCTAGTAGCTGGCGAGCACTCATAATTAAATCGTACTTGAGGTATAACTTTTAATAACCAAGTCGTATTGCTCAACGCCTTTTTTCATTCTCCAAAGCCTCGCTAGGGTGTAGTTTAACTCTGGAATAAACCAAGCGTGTTGCGCATAGAACTTACGGTTTTCGTATACTCGGGCTACTTTAATAGCTTTAAAACGGCCCATTCCCGTGCTGATAAGCTCTTCACCAATCACTTCAAATTGATATTCTTTTAACCGACCTTCATTTGACACAATGGTGTAGTTCAAATCACTTTTGCCATTGATTAAATCAAGTTGAATTTGCATGTGCATTGACATTTCATCGAGCCAGTGTGGCTCTCGTGTCGTCGGCGCTGCTTTCTTTTTGGGTCTTGGATCTATGACCAATTGATTATCAGGTGCAAATTCTATTGAAAGTGATTTATCCGCACCCGTTCCCGAGCGTTCATACGTAAATGACAGAGGGGTGATCTTTTTGTCAGACATTTTAAATGTACTGACTTCTTTGCGATTGTCAGAAAAGATCAACCACTCTAACTCACTTTCTAAACTTAGCTGATATTTATTGTCTTCTAACTGAATAAGCGTCCGATTTCCTTCACCTAACAAATCACCTTGACGATACATATCGTATACGGCATCAAATGAAACGATATCAAGGCCTTGAACTTGCGATTCAGAATTAGCTTCTGAATTTTGAGCTTGAAAGTAACGGCTCGAAATTGACTCGTTTTGTACCGCATGGACACTAGTACAAAAAGCAAGTAGACCTACACACGCAGTTTTGAAGCAAGAGGCAAGTGATGTCGGAAACGGGCTTTGGTTATTCATCGTTAGCGTAACCTTGTTCAGGAAGTAAGTTATTGTCTAAATATACGCCATCTGATTGTAAACGTAATCTTTTTTCACACAACCATTTAACAACGAGTGGATAAATCATATGTTCTTGAACATGGACACGTGCAGCTAACGAGTCACTGTCATCATCTTCAAAAATAGGCACCTTGGCTTGAAGAATAACTGGGCCGCCGTCGAGTTGTTCATTTACAAAATGGACACTGCATCCATGCTCTTCATCACCGGCATCGATGGCACGTTGGTGAGTATCTAAACCTTGATATTTAGGTAACAAAGAAGGGTGGATATTAATAAGTCGTCCTTCAAATTGCTCGACAAATGAGGCCGTTAAGATTCGCATAAATCCAGCAAGCACAACGACGTCGGGCTGATACTTCTCGATTTGTTCTGCCAGTACAGCATCATATGCTTCGCGAGAATCGTATTGAGTATGATCGACAACACTCTGATCTATATTGTGATTCTTGGCACGTTCCAGGCCATAGGCATTGGCCTTATTGGAAATAACCGCAACCACTTCACCAGGAATCTTATTTGTTTCAGTGGCGTCGATGATTGCTTGTAGATTAGAACCATTACCCGAAATTAAAACGACTATTTTCGCCATGGTTTGGATTACCTCTTAAAGTGGGATTAACAACCGTAAGTAAAATGTTTAAGTTACTTACGGTGTTAACCCAGAGTTTTTGTAAAGCTTTAATAAACAGTACTGGACTGTACTTTCATATTAAAGTTAGATGATTTCGACTTGTTCTTCATCGTCCGTTGCGGCTTGAATTTCACCAATGTGCCAAGCGTTTTCACCTGCGTCTTTTAGAATTTGAAGACTCTTTTCAAGGTCGTTGCTATCAACAGCCAACACCATGCCTACACCACAGTTGAAAGTACGGTACATTTCATGTTGTTCAATGTTGCCGTTTTCCTTTAACCAGTTAAATACTGCTGGCCATTGCCAAGAGTTTTCATTAACAACAGCTTTAGTTTGAGCTGGAAGCACACGAGGAATATTTTCCCAGAAGCCACCACCTGTAATGTGAGAAAGGGCGTGAACATCAACGTGTTTAAGCAACTCTAGTACAGGTTTTACATAAATCTTAGTTGGTTCCATTAGCTGGTCGGCTAATACTTTACCTTCGTATTCTGCTGATAAGTCAGCATTAGATACTTCAATGACTTTACGAATAAGCGAATAGCCATTTGAGTGAGGGCCAGAAGAACCTAACGCAATCAGCTGGTCACCTGGTTTTACTTTTGTACCATCGATGACTTTTGCTTTTTCTACAACACCCACACAAAAACCAGCTAGGTCGTAGTCGTCGCCTTCGTACATGCCAGGCATTTCCGCTGTTTCACCACCGATTAATGCGCAATTTGACATTACACAGCCATCTGCAATGCCGCTAACCACATCTGCTGCAACGTCTACGTTTAGTTTGCCAGTTGCATAATAATCCAAGAAGAATAAAGGCTCAGCACCTTGAACAATCAAGTCGTTAACACACATAGCAACAAGGTCGATGCCTACCGTGTCGTGTTTTTTCAAATCAATCGCTAAACGCAACTTCGTACCAACACCGTCATTACCTGCGACTAATAATGGCTCTTCATAACCTTTAGGAATTTGGCATAAACCACCAAAACCACCTAAGCCGCCCATTACTTCCGGGCGAGTTGTACGTTTTACTGCACCTTTAATGCGTTCTACTAACGCATTACCTGCATCTATATCTACACCAGCGTCTTTGTAACTTAAAGATTGATTGTTGCTCAATGTCATGTCCTCAAAAGTGGGGTGGTTAAAGTAATGAACGTAATAATAGATGTCATCACTGATTAATCATATTGTTGTAAAATTAAGTCTCGTAAAAGTGTCGCACCTGGGCCTAATTGATTTGGTCTGGGAATCACTAGATTGATAAGTACTTCACGATTTTTTAATGCGTTTAAATTTAATTCTGTTAGCTGGCCATTCGCGACTGATTTGGCAGCAATGTGTTTAGGCACCCAACAAAACCCCGTACCTCGCTCCAAAATTTCAATGGCCTGATAAAAATGGCTGACTGTCCAACGTTGCTCTGCCTTTAACCAGCCCTGACTTTCTTGTGGGCTTTTACTGGAGTCGCCAATGACAATTTGTAGTTCGTGGGTGAGTTCTTCTAAATCGATGGGCTGGTTTTTGGCTAAGGGGTGATTACTGCCACAATAAGCACCAAAGGTGACACCTTCTAAAGTATTTCCTGGGAAGCCTTTGGGTGTGTCACCACCAACAAGAACAATATCGGCGCTGTGTTCTAAAATTCTCTCTTTTGTACCGGTAAGCACTTCATCTTCTATTCTTACCCGTGTGCCTCTGGCTTGGGGATAGAACTGCTCAAGGGCGTTATAGAGTTTTTCTTTGGGGTAAATCGTCTCGGTAACGACGATGATTTCTGATTCCCAGCCTGCTGTTATGTTGTCTGCTAGCTGTTCTAGCTCTTCAACATTCTGAGTTAACAAACGAGAACGGCGCAGCATAACTTCGCCTGCTTTGGTGAGATAGGCCTTGCGACCACGAACTTCTAGTAATTGAACGCCGAGCGTATGTTGAAGCTTAGAGACTGCATGGTTTAGGCTCGATTGACTTTTGTTTAAAGCTTCACCCGCCTGCGCATAGCCGCCGAAGTCGACTACAGCTTGTAATATTCTCCATTGCTCTATAGTCGATTTGGGGCGGTAAAGCTGCATTTTCTTTCCTTACGCGTTCGCGATGAAAATAGCTCGAAGCGGGGCAGGGTACCCCTCTATCGTTTTGGTTGAGTCGTTGGGGTCTAAAAAATCTTCAAGTGACTCAGTGTCTATCCAGTCCGTTTTGCGCTGCTCGTCTAAGGTGGTTTGGTCAATGTTGACGAGACGAATATTATTAAAGCCAACTTTCTTCAACCAACCCTCTAAGGCTTTTGCGCTTGGGATAAACCACACGTTTCGCATTTTAGCGTAGCGGTCTTCTGGCACTAATACCGTATTCTCGTCACCTTCAATGATAAGGGTTTCTAAAATCAACTCACCGCCTTTATTCAACTGAGCTTTGAGTTGCTGTAAAAAGTCGATTGGTGACTTTCGATGATACAAAACACCCATGGAAAACACGGTATCAAAGGACTTGAGTGCCGGAAGATCATCAATTCCAAGAGGCAGTAAGTTAACTAGGGGGTCCTGAATAAAGTGCTGCACAGCCATGAACTGTGCAAAAAATAATTGAGTAGGGTCGATACCAACAACGAATTTGGCGCCGGCGCCACGCATACGCCACAGGTGATAACCACTTCCACAGCCGACATCTAGAACATAGCGGTCAGTTAAATCTGAAATATGCGGCGCGAGTCTTTCCCATTTGAAGTCTGAGCGCCATTCAGTATCAACATGGATACCATGCAAGTGGTAAGGGCCTTTGCGCCATGGCTTCAATTGCATGAGGTGGTGAATGGTCTTCTTTTTTAACCCTTCAGGTAATGGCTGTTCGTTGCTTACTTCTACTTTATTTACGAGATTGACGTTTTCGGCTTCGACGTCTGGTAGAAGATCAATATTCTTCATCCACTGTTTGTATTCGCCATGCAAATTACTTGAATGCCAATCGTTGAGTTGTTTCGGCAAAGACTCTAACCAATGTGACAAACGGTTTTGAGCGATTTGAGCGTAAAATGGATTAAAAATATCAGTCATGAAAATTCGATTATGTCATTGTTAATTAATCAGAAACATCAAGGTGTTATTTTACCGCTATAAAAGAGCCAAAGTTAAAACATTGATACCAACAAGAGACACTTTTAAAGCCAATTTCTGACAATCTTTCTAAGTGGGTGTCATGATAATCTATTTTCATCACATTTTCGATGGCACTTCGCTTTTGACTTATTTCTAATTCGCTATAACCGTTTGCGCGCTTAAAATCGAGGTGTAAATCATTAAGTGTTGTGTCGATGATAGGGTCTTTAAATCTAAACTTCTCGGATAAAATAAACACGCCACCAGGCTTTAAACCGTCGTAAATTTTTTGAACGACTTTTTTACGCAACTCAGGAGAAATAAATTGTAAAGTAAAGTTCATGACCACAACCGATGCGTTGCTGATGTCTACATCATTGATATCGGCACAGGTAATTTCTACAGGAACATCAGATTTGAAGGCGTTGACATGCAACTTGCAGCGTTCAACCATGGCTTCACTGTTATCTACGCCAACAATGCGGCAATCTTTAGCTGTGACAAATTTGCGCATGGCGATAGTTGCAGCGCCTAAGCTACAGCCCAAGTCGTATATTACAGAGTTTTCTTGTTGAAACTGCTGAGCAAGTTTTCCTATAGAGCTAACAATAGTTGAATAGCCAGGGACACTTCTTTGAATCATGTCAGGAAAAACTTCTACTACTGACGGGTCAAAAGTAAAATCTTTTACTTCGTTTTGTGGATTCGCGTAAATATTGTCGCGCATTACAAACCTAATGATTTTGTTTGAATTAGCGGCGTTATGCCGGTAAATAAACCAAATTTAGCCTAAAAAATCTTCTTGGCGATGATGAATAAATTTGGTACAACTGTTCTGCTAGGGAACAATTATAATAATAACTTAGGAAGATTCCTATCTTTATGATGTCGTTTTTATTCAGGATGAGTATATTTTTGCTGGTATTGAGCAGTGGCTTAGTCGTGATGCCAAGCAAAGCCGACAACAAGTCAAATTTACCGCAGTACTCACAAAAGTTTTTAGATGAAGGCAAACCACTAAAAATAGCCGTTGCCGATTCCGTTATTCCATTTCAATTTGTTGATAAAGGTGAGCCAACGGGCTTTGTCATTGATATATGGAAATTATGGGCAGAGAAAAACAAAACCGAAATCGAATTTGTCTTATCGGACTGGGACCAATCTTTAGTCAATGTGACTTCAGGTAAAGCCGACGTTCATGGTGCTTTAACGTTTGAACCATCAAGAGACTCACAGTTTGATTTTGCTGGTGAAATTTATCGCTCGCCTATTTATTTGTACCTACACAAAGATACGCCAACGATAAATACACCTTCTGGAGCCTTGCCTTATATTGTAGGGTATGACAGCGAACGAAAGGTCGATCAGGCGTTAACCGCCGTTAATTCTGATTTCACTTTAAAAGGCTTTGAAAATTGGTCCGAGTTATATAGTGCGATTGTTGGTGGCGATATAAAGGCCTTTGTTGCACATGATTATTTTACCTATCGTTACCCTGGCTTCAAAACGCTAAACGATTTATTTCCTTCATACAAAGCTCATGAAATCGATGAGTCCGTTTCTCAAATCGCCGTCAAAAAGGGCAATAGCGAACTGCTGAAATTTATAGAATCTGGGTTTGCTAACATTCCAGAAGAGGAGATGATGAAAGTTCGCTCTAAGTGGTTTGGACGAGTTAAAGGCGACAATACAATTTTACTTGGCTTAACTGTGGGTGCTGAACCTTTCATGGGAGTGAACTCTAAAGGTGAAGCCGAGGGATTGTTTGTTGATATTTGGAAAGAGTGGGCTAAAAAAACAGGTAATAAGATAAAGTTCATGCCCAATACTATGGAGTTAGCACTTCAAGCGGTTCGTTTAGGAGAAACCGACATTCACATCGGTTTCCCAGAAAGTCTTGGCGTAAACTCAGGGTTACCGCGCGCGAAACACTTGTATTCAACTTATTCTAGCTTGTTTGTTTATGACACATACGATTTTAACCAAGGGGTAAATCAGCTTGATGGTAAAACCATAGGTATGTATCTGGCCGCACCATACCAAAAACGTTTTGCACTTAAATACCCCAACATCAACATTAAACATTATTTGAGTCTAGATGAAGCAATCAATGCATCTATAAAAGGTGAAATTAGCGGTTTTGTTACCTCATCAATGATGACGAAGCTTCGCTTAGAGCAAAACAACATTTCGCATCGCTTTCATCAAGTGTTAGATGTTAACTACGAGTCGAACGTTTACGCCTTATTATCACCTGAGTCCAAGTCACTAATCACAGAAATTAACAACGGCTTTGAGTCGATAAGTAAAGAAACGTTTATCGATATCGAATCTCGTTGGGTAAAAGATCCAGACGCTCGTTATTTTAGCTCAATGAAGAGCGAATTTATTTTAGACGCAAGCGAAAAGAACTGGATTGCCGAACATCCAGAAATGGACGTCGCGATTGTGCAAGATTGGAAACCGTATGAGTTTTTGAATGAAGACGGTGAAATAGCTGGTATTAGCCGTGACATTTTTGAAATCGCAGAGAAAGTAACAGGCCAAAACTACAACTTTGTTGTCTACCCAACTTGGGAAGAGCTATATCAAAACTTTGTGACAGGTAAGATTGATATTGTGGCAAACATAACCGCGTCAGAACAAAGAAAAGCCTTTGCTAATTTTACTTCGGCTTATTGGCGCACACCTTGGTCAGTGATCACTCACAAATCTATCGACAACGTATCAACCATTAAAAAGTTTTATGGCAAGCGAATAGCAATTATACAAGGCTATCAAATCATTAAAGAGATTCACGACAAGCACCCACAAGTGATCATTCATGTTGTGAAAGACTTTGATGAAGCACACGAGTTGTTAAAAGCAGGAATCATCGACGGTATTCTTGATTTGATGTTCGTGTCATCCCAGTACATTCAAGACCATTCTTTATACCAATTTAAAATCCATGTCCTTGATGATATGGGCTCGGACAATGCTCATATAGGTATCAATAAAGACCTCGTCATCCAAGCTCGAATTCTGGATAAAGTTGTTAATTCACTTAGCGAGTCTGATATTGAGACACTCTTAAAGAAATGGCACAAAGTAGATATGGTTTCAGGTATCAAAGCGGAAGTGTATTTTAGAAACATTACGATTGTAATAGGCTTAGGTGCATTGATCTTGGCTGTGGTACTGATGTGGAACCGCAAACTCAAAAGTGAAATTTTGCTTAGAGAACAGGCTGAGAAAAAGCTTAAGCACTTAGCTTCACATGATGTTTTGACCGGTCTACCAAATCGCGCTTTACTCTCTGATAGACTCAAACACGCAATTGAAATTCATGCCCGAAATCACAAACAGCTCGCGTTATTGTTCTTAGATCTCGATGGGTTTAAACAAATAAATGATACTTATGGTCACGATGTTGGTGATGAGTTACTTATTCAAGTAGGTAATCGCTTGAGCAAACTCAGTCGCAGTTCTGATACGGTTGCGCGTTTTGGCGGAGATGAGTTTGTATTACTCGTTACTAATCTTGCAGATACTCAATTAGCAGCCAAAATCAGTGAAAAAATCATTGCTGACCTGTGTGAACCTTTCGAACTATCTCAAGCAACCGTTACTATTGGTTGTTCAATTGGTATCGGTTGTTTCCCTGTTTCAGGCCACAATATCAACCGCTTAATCAAAAGTGCCGATGATGCTATGTATAAAGTCAAAGCAAACGGCAAAAATAGCTACGCATTTGCATAATCAGGCGGTGACATTGACCGCCAAATCCTTATAATAATCGGCAATTTTTGATTCGACTCTCAAAGGCGTCATATTTTTATTTGGGCCGGCAAGATTGCCATTTAGGCCTGTATCACGACTTTGAATCCAAACGTAAAATAGGAACATTATGCGCTCTCATTATTGTGGCCAGCTGAACAAAAGCTTGGTTGATCAAGAAGTCACTTTATGTGGCTGGGTAAACAAACGCCGCGATTTAGGTGGTTTGATCTTCTTAGACCTTCGCGATCGCGAAGGTATTGTTCAGGCTGTTGTCGATCCAGATGAAACCGCAATTTTTGGTACAGCAGAAAAATTGCGTAATGAGTTCTGTATCAAAGTAACAGGTATCGTTCGTGCGCGCCCTGATAGCCAAATCAACAAAGACATGGCAACAGGTGAAGTAGAGCTTTATATCAAAGGTCTTGAAATCTTAAATAGCTCAGCGCCATTACCATTAGACTTCAATCAAGAAAACTCTGAAGAAGCACGTCTTCGTTACCGTTACTTAGACTTACGTCGTCCAGTGATGAGCGAACGCTTAAAGTTCCGCTCGAAAGTGACAAGTGCAGTTCGTCGTTTCTTAGACGACAACGACTTTTTAGATATCGAAACACCTATCTTAACTAAAGCTACGCCAGAGGGGGCTCGTGACTACTTAGTACCGAGCCGTACTCACAGAGGTGAATTCTTTGCATTGCCGCAGTCGCCTCAGCTGTTTAAGCAGCTACTAATGGTGGCGGGTTTTGACCGTTACTACCAAATCGTTAAGTGTTTCCGCGACGAAGATTTACGTGCTGACCGTCAACCAGAATTCACTCAAATCGATATCGAAACGACGTTTATGGACGGTAACCAAGTCATGGCAATGACTGAAAAAATGGTTCGTTCTGTATTTAATGAATTATTAAACGTTGATTTAGGCGACTTCCCATCAATGACTTACGCAGAAGCGATGCGTCGTTTTGGTTCTGATAAGCCTGATTTACGTAACCCACTAGAGCTAGTGGATGTTGCTGACATTCTTAAAGACGTCGACTTCAAAGTATTTAGTGGTCCAGCGAATGATCCAAAAGGTCGCGTAGCTGTGATCAAAGTGCCAGGTGGCGCATCAATGACGCGTAAGAACATCGACGGTTATACAGAGTTTGTTGGTAAGTACGGCGCGAAAGGTATGGCGTGGATTAAAGTTAATGACGTTGCTGCTGGTATCGAAGGCTTACAATCACCAATCGTTAAGTTCTTGAACGAAGACGTTGCAAAACAAATCATCGAGCGTACTGACGCGAAAGATGGTGACATCTTATTATTTGGTTCTGATACTAAAAACGTTGTCACAGACGCACTAGGTGCATTACGTCTTAAGTTGGGTGAAGACTTCGGTTTAGTTGAAGACAAGTGGGCACCACTATGGGTTGTTGACTTCCCAATGTTCGAAGAATTAGATGATGGTGCGTTAACACCACTTCATCACCCATTCACCGCACCGAGCAATATGACACCGGAAGAGTTAGCTGCAAATCCAGCAGAAGCGCTTTCTGATGCATACGACATGGTTCTTAACGGTTGTGAATTAGGTGGTGGTTCTGTTCGTATCCACAACCAAGACATGCAAGCCGAAGTATTCAAAATCTTAGGTATTTCTGATGAAGAAGCAGAAGAGAAGTTTGGCTTCTTATTAGATGCACTTCAGTACGGTGCGCCTCCACATGCTGGTCTAGCATTTGGTTTGGACCGTATGGTGATGTTAATGGTTGGTGCAGACTCAATTCGTGACGTAATGGCATTCCCTAAAACGTCTACTGCAGCTTGTCCTTTAACAAATGCTCCAGGTGTTGCAAACCCAGACGCACTAGTTGAACTTGGTGTTCAAGTTTTACCTAAAGCTGAAAAATAAGCGATAAGCCCATGCCAGTTATTTTAGGTATCGATCCAGGTTCACGAATAACTGGTTATGGCATCGTTAAGCAACAGGGGAGCAAGTTTAGCTACTTAGGCAGTGGCTGTATTCGCACCCCTGAAGCTGATTTATCCATCAAGTTAAATACAATTTTTGATGGTCTTCGCGAGATCATTCAACAATATCAACCAGAAACCTTTGCAATAGAACAAGTGTTTTTGGCTCACAATCCAGACTCCGCACTCAAATTAGGCCAAGCTCGAGGCGCCGCCATTGTTGCCGCAACTCAAGCCGAGCTACCTGTCTTCGAATATTCTGCACGCCAAATTAAACAAGCCGTTGTTGGCTCAGGTGGCGCTGACAAAACCCAAGTCCAACATATGGTTCAGCACATTTTGAAGCTAACTGGCAGACCTCAAGCGGATGCTGCCGATGCATTAGCGGTTGCCATTTGTCACGGCCACACCAACCAAAGTCTCATTAATATGGCAGGCGTTGCGAAAAAAACCGTCCGCGGGCGTTTACGCCGATAAAATAACTGGGTATATTTACAGTTATTATTAAAACAAATTGTAGTGCGCAATGATTGGACGATTATTCGGTTCGCTTGTCGATAAACAAGCTCCTGATGTACTTATTGACGTTAACGGCGTTGGTTACGAAGTACAGTTACCTTTGACAAGCTTTTATGAATTACCTGATGTAGGTGAACAAGCCACTATTTATACTCATTTTGTCGTGCGAGAAGATGCTCAGCTTTTATATGGTTTTATTAGCAAACAAGAACGAAGCTTATTTCGTTTGTTAATCAAAGCCAATGGCGTTGGCCCTAAACTGGCATTGACTATCCTTTCTGGATTGACGGCAGAGCAGTTTGTGCAATGTGTCGAACACGATGATGTGACGACACTTGTTAAATTACCAGGAGTTGGTAAAAAAACCGCAGAGCGATTACTTATCGAAATGCGCGACCGAATCAAAGAGCTCAGTATTTCACCGGCTCAATTGTCGGCTCCGCAAAATGTAAGCGCTAGTCCGCTTATTAAAAACAATGGTTTTGATGATGCCGTCGCCGCGTTGGTTTCACTTGGTTACAGCGCACAACAAGCAAACAAGGCAGTCAAAGCAGTATATAAAGAGGGCGATGACAGCGAAGATGTGATCAGAAATGCCCTTAAAAATATGCTCTAATGCTCATAATGAGCAGATATTCAATTTTGGTAGGAAATCTTTAAATGATAGAAGCAGATAGGTTAGTCGGCGCCGAATCAATGGGCGAAGATGAAGTCATTGACCGTGCAATTAGGCCAAAACTATTAGACGATTACCAAGGGCAGCCTACCGTAAAGTCACAAATGGAAATCTTTATCCAAGCGGCTAAAAACCGTAGTGAGGCTTTAGATCATTTACTTATTTTTGGTCCTCCAGGGTTAGGTAAAACGACATTGGCCAATATCGTTGCTAATGAAATGGACGTAAGCATCAAAACCACATCTGGACCAGTCCTCGAAAAAGCAGGTGACTTAGCAGCTTTGTTGACGAACCTTGAGGAAAACGATGTTTTGTTTATCGATGAGATTCATCGTTTGAGTCCAGTCGTAGAAGAAGTCCTTTACCCAGCAATGGAAGACTATCAACTCGATATCATGATTGGTGAGGGCCCAGCGGCTCGTTCAATCAAGTTAGATTTGCCACCTTTTACCTTAATTGGTGCTACGACGCGTGCCGGAGCATTGACTTCACCGCTTCGCGACCGTTTTGGTATCGTCCAGCGATTAGAGTTTTATAAGGTGGCGGACCTTGCAAACATCATCCAACGTAGCGCCGATTGCCTTAATATGGAAATGTCAAAAGACGCGGCGGTAGAAGTTGCCAAACGCTCAAGAGGTACACCGCGTATCGCTAACCGACTACTGCGCCGGGTTCGAGATTTTGCTGATGTAAAAAGCGATGGCACTGTCGATAACAATGTAGCAAAACAAGCGCTAGATATGATCAATGTCGACAGTGAAGGTTTTGACTATATGGATAAAAAATTGTTATCCACTATGATCGAGAAGTTTGATGGCGGGCCTGTCGGCTTAGATAACATTGCTGCCGCGATTGGTGAAGAGCGCGACACCATAGAAGATGTCATCGAGCCTTATTTAATTCAGCAGGGTTTCTTGCAAAGAACCCCACGAGGAAGAATCGCCTCACCTCGAGCTTACCAGCACCTAGGATTTGATTTGCCGACTGATTAAGTCGGCTTTTTTATAGGCAAAAAAAAGCCCATTCAAGTGAATGGGCAAAAACATATAAGGAATAAATTCCAGGGAACATGAATAGGAGAAGAGAACTAATTCGTTTCTTCTGCTTCGAGCATCTCTGCTCAGAAGATGCGTGCATTCTAGGGAGCTAGAGTAAATACTTCAAACTAGAATAATTGTATTTATACATGAGAAAATCTAATGTTGAATATGTAGTTAAATTACATATGGGTGTTAATTATTGGATCAAAAAAAGCTCATTTGCATATTTTAAAGGGGTTTTGGCGTTTTGTTGGTATTTTAAACAAATAAAAAATTACTAATGAGTGGATAAAAAATCATATTTCCGTCAATATTTATGCATAAAAATGAATTGAACAATTTTAAAATAATGTTGTCATTGCTGTAGAGCGCTAAAAATAAGTCATAAAAGGAAACGCTATTGTTCCAATTTCCAGTAAAAATATACTACGAAGACACTGATGCTGGAGGGATTGTTTACCACGCGAACTACCTAAAGTTTTGTGAAAGGGCAAGAACTGAGCTTTTACTGTCATTAGGTATTGAACAAGACCGCTATCTTAAGCAAAATATAGGGTTTGTAGTCACTCGTATGGACATTGTGTTCAAGACGACCGCAAAGTTACATGAAGAGCTTAACGTTTGGACTCAAATCAAGAAGATCAAAAAGGTCTCGATTGAGTTTGAACAGATAATTAAAAACACACAACAAGACACCGTATTTAGCGCTAAAGTCGTGGTGGCTTGTATTAATCCGAACTCAGGAAAGCCAAGTGCGATTCCTGCGGAAATTTTAGGGGAATTACAACGTGCAAGCTGAGATTAGTTTTTGGGGTTTATTTTGGGAAGCCAGTTTCATTGTTCAACTTGTTATGTTGACCTTACTGGGTTTGTCGATTGCATCATGGGCCATTATTTTTCAACGCCGTAAAATATTGGCTGAAGCAGAAGCGCAAACCAAAAAATTTGAAGATAGATTTTGGTCTGGTGTTGACTTGAGTCGTCTTTATAGTGAAATCACTGCAAGACAAACGGTCGATGGCTTAGAAGCTCTCTTTAAAGATGGCTTTAAAGAATTCGCGCGCTTAAAGAAAAATAGCATTGGCACCGCGCAAGTATACCTAGAAGGCACACACAGAGCGATGCGCGTTCGCATGTCTCGTGAGGTTGAAGACTTAGAGCGCCACCTAAGCTTCTTAGCGTCAGTTGGTTCTATTAGTCCTTACATCGGTTTGTTCGGTACCGTTTGGGGTATCATGAATGCATTCTTGGCACTTGGCGAGGTGCAGCAAGCAACTTTAAACATGGTTGCACCAGGTATCGCTGAGGCATTGATTGCAACAGCAATGGGTCTATTTGCAGCGATTCCTTCGGTATTGGCCTATAACAGTTTTGCTCACCGAGTTGAGAAGTTAGAAGGCAGTTACATTAATTTTACGGAAGAGTTTTCAAATATCTTACATCGCCAGGTGACAGCGAATGTAAACACATCAAATGTTAATACTTCGGCATAAAGGCTATTTATGAACGTAACGAGACGTCGTAGAAAACCCGTTGCCGAGATAAACGTAGTTCCCTACATCGACGTGATGTTGGTACTACTAATCATCTTTATGGTAACGGCACCTTTGGTTACACAAGGTGTAAAAGTGGATTTACCGCAAGCAAACGCAGAACCACTTGAAGATGAAACAAAGTCACCTATCGTCGCTTCAATTGACGAGCAAGGTCAGTACTTTGTTTCAACTGGCGAGCACAATGGCGATGAGGCTATGTCCGCACAAGATGTTGCTGTAATTGTCGCGGCTCAGCTTCAAATCGACCCGGAAACGCCAGTGGTTGTAAAAGCCGATCGCCGTATTCCATACAACAATGTCATCGAGTTGATGGTACTTCTGCAACGAGCAGGTGCTCCATCAGTTGGATTAATGACGGAGCCTAAGCAGTAATGATTTCGGCCAGTTATAAACCATTCCTCCTAAAGTCACTTGGTTTGCATGTGGTTTTTGCCGTGGTGTTGGTGTTGAGTTTTAACTTTTCGCCACCTCTAAAGAAACCTGAAAAGTCACCTGAGATCTCAACAATTGATGCTGTTGTTATTGATGCTAATGCTCTTGAGCAACAAGTATCAAAAATTAAAGAGCAAAAAGCGGCTCAAAAAGCGGCGGAAGAAAAGCGAGTTAAAGAGCTAGAAGAACGTGCGGCAAAGGCCAAGCGAGAAGCGGAAGCACTTAAGAAGCAGCAAATTCGTGACAAAAAAGCAGCCGAAGAAGCCAAGAAAAAAGCCGCAGCAGAAAAGCGCAAAGCAGAACAAGCTAAAAAAGAGCGTTTAAAGCGCGAAGAAGAAGCGAAAAAAGCCAAAGCGTTGGCACTTAAAGCGAAAAAGAAAAAGGAAGCTGAAGAAAAAGCAGCACTTGAGGCAAAACGCAAAAAGGAAGCGGAACAAAAAGCAGCGTTAGAAGCAAAACGTAAAAAAGAAGCTGAGATTGCAGCCGCCAAGAAAGCGGAAGCTGAGCGCAAGGCGCGAGAAAAAGCCGAGCGTGAAGCAGCGGAAAAGGCTGAAGCTGAACGATTGAAGCGGGAACAAGAGGCAAGAGAAAAAGCCTTACAAGAAAAAATGCTACAAGAGCAATTGGCTCGTGAGCAAAGTATTCGCCGTAAAGCTCGACAAAAAGTAGTGTTAACTGAAGTTCAAAAGTACAAGGCGTTGATCACATCAAAAATTCAACAAAACTTGATTGTTGACCCTAGTATGAAAGGAACTTCTTGCCGCCTTAACATTAAACTGGCATCGTCAGGCTTAGTGATTCAAGTTTCGGTTCTGTCTGGCCAAAACAATATTTGTAAAGCGGCAGAACGAGCGGTACTAAAAGCGGAAACGTTGCCTGTGTCAAAAGAACAAGATGTATATCAACAATTACGTGATATCAATTTAACTGTGGAGCCTGAATTCTAATGATTCGAAAATTGACCTTGTTGCTGGCATTTGTCAGCGTGTTATTTAGCCAAACGACTAAGGCCGCATTGGAAATTGTCATTACGGAGGGGATAGACAGTGCTCGTCCTATCGCCATCGTTCCATTTAAATATGAAGGTACAAAGGTTTTACCGCTTAACATTTCGGATATAGTAGCGGCGGACTTGATGCGCAGTGGTAAGTTTAAGCCTCTGAGCGTTGAAGAAATGCCTCAACTACCAACACGTGATGAAGAAGTGGATTACGCGTCATGGGCGTCACTTGGTGCTGAAGCAGTGTTAGTCGGTACCATTAAAGATCATTCAGTTGACCGCTTTTTGGTTAGTTTTGAGCTAATTGATGTTCTGCGCGGCCAAATTACTGGTGGCACAGTTCAAGTTTTAGTCGAAGGAAAGCTAGTCGAAACCAAAGATCACATACTTGATAACCGTCAAGTGGTGATTGGTGAGTCTCAGTTCCGTCGTTATGCCCACCGTATTAGTGACTTAGCATACGAAAAGCTAACCGGTGAACGCGGTGCATTTTTGACTAAAATTGCTTATGTGACGATCAACCACGGTGAAGATTATCCATATAAACTCATCGTTGCTGATTATGATGGTGCGAATGAACAAGTATTATTGCGTTCTCGCGAGCCATTGATGTCACCATCTTGGTCACCAGACGGAACAAAATTAAGTTACGTAACGTTTGAAAACAACCGTTCACAAATTTACGTTCAAGATATTTACACCGGAACGCGTCAATTACTTACATCGTATGACGGCATAAACGGTGCACCTCAATGGTCTCCGGATGGTAAAAAACTAGCGCTTGTGCTATCTAAAGATGGTAATCCAGAACTTTACGTTTTAGAGATGGCAAACAAGACGTTAACTCGATTAACAAGGCACCGTGCCATCGATACCGAGCCAAGTTGGTCACCTGACGGCAAATATATAGTGTTCAGCTCAGAACGGGGTGGTAATGCGCAACTTTATAGCGTAAATTTAGAGTCTAAGCGTATAAAACGTTTGACTTTTGATGGAGAAATGAATCTTGGCGGTTCAATTACGCCAGATAACAATCATCTTGTCATGGTCAACCGAACGCAGGGTAGATATCATATCGCCAAAAAGGAACTGGAGTCTGGCAACTTCCAAGTGTTAACTAAAACACGCTTGGATGAAAGCCCAAGTATAGCGCCAAATGGCTCGATGATTATTTACAGTACTATGCACGGAAGTGGCCAAGTGCTAGCCTTAGTTTCAATTGATGGTCGTTTTAAGGCTCGCTTACCAGCAGCAAAGGGACAAGTTAAGTCTCCGGCATGGTCGCCGTTTTTAAACTAAATGCCCGAAAGGGTAGTAAGTCGTTAATAAAGAATTATAAATTGGTAACAACGTAAGTTAGTTACCGCTTTAGAAAAGATACAACTACGTATTGTGGAAAAAGGAAACTAAGAATGCAATTTAGCAAAATTACTAAAGGTCTTTTGATCGCTATTCCAGCGTTAGCATTAACAGCTTGTGGTTCAAGCTCAGTTGTTAACGATGAAAGCACTGCCGCTGCAACTAACAATGCACCTTCTGCGCAAACAGCCGGTGCAGCACAAAATGCAGCAGATGTGGAAGTTTCTACAGTTGAGAAAGCACAAACTGTTGAAGAAATGCAACAAGCTAAATTTGAAGCATTACGTCAAGAGCAAACGGTTTACTTTGATTTTGATAAATCAAAAGTTGACGCTAAATACTTAGAGCTATTACAAGCACACGCAGACTACCTAATTAAAAACCCTAACCAAACTGTTATGGTTGAAGGTCACTGTGACGAGCGTGGTACTCCAGAGTACAACATCGCACTAGGTGAGCGTCGTGCGAAGGCTGTTGCACAATACCTACAAAACCTAGGTGTAATGCAAAGCCAAATCTCTACTGTATCTTACGGTGAAGAAAAACCAGTAGACCTATCACGCACACAAGATGGTTTCGCTAAAAACCGTCGTGCTGTTTTAGTTTACTAATAAAAGATAAGAGAAGGTCTATGAGATTATCTCTATTGGCCGTCTTATTCGTAAGCGGTGCATCTTTTGCAGATGCACCGGTTACTGACTTAAGCACAAACGGTCAGTTAAACGAACAAGTCGCACAATTAAAGCGACTCATTCAAGCTCGCGGAACCGCCCAAGTTAATTTGCAACAGCAAATCACCGAACTTCAAGAAGAAGTCAGCGAACTTCGAGGCGTCACAGAAACTCACACTTACAAACTGGATCAAATTGTTGACCGCCAACGCGAACTCTATATTGAAATAGAGCGTCGTTTAAGTAATGTTCAACAAGCCCCAGTGACGGTTCAAGAAACTACAACCGACGAAGCCCCTCTAGAGCAGTACGGTGGTTCGTTAGGTGAAAATGAAGCGTATGACCAGGCCGTAAACCTGATCTTGAAAGAACGTCGTTATGACGATGCAATTCCGGCGTTTCAACAGTTTATTGAGCAATTCCCAAATTCAATCTATATTCCAAATGCACATTATTGGTTAGGTCAGCTACAGTTTAACAAAGCAAACTATACTGACGCCCAAAATCATTTTGGTGTTGTGATTGATTCTTACCCAGATTCAAACAAACGCAGCGATGCGTTATTGAAACAAGGCACAGTTTTGCAGAAATTAGGTGATAAGGTTGCAGCGAAAAAGCTTTTCGAACAAGTTATCGCTGAGTACCCAGAATCAAACTCTGCAACATTAGCTAAGTCAAGATTAGTCAATCTGGGCTAGAAAAGTATGTTTTTTAACGCTTTTGTCCAAAATCTAGGCAAAAGCGTTTATTTTTAAATTTTTTTAAAAATAAGCTTGCACACAGATTATAAATAAGTATTATATGCGCCCGCAGCAACGGAACGGGTAACGAACTTGAGCTGTGTGTAAAAGGTTTAAAAGTGGGTCATTAGCTCAGTTGGTAGAGCAGTTGACTTTTAATCAATTGGTCGCTGGTTCGAATCCAGCATGACCCACCACTTTTACAAGATGCTTGCATCACCCTTTGTTTGATGGGTCATTAGCTCAGTTGGTAGAGCAGTTGACTTTTAATCAATTGGTCGCTGGTTCGAATCCAGCATGACCCACCATCAAACAAATGTCTTAATCGACAATCCAATGTAAAGTGGGTCATTAGCTCAGTTGGTAGAGCAGTTGACTTTTAATCAATTGGTCGCTGGT
>NZ_CEYNSH010000010.1:42417-45203 GCF_982872775.1 Psychrosphaera sp.
CCAATTATTTGGGGCCCTGACCGTCACTTAGGTAGTTACATTCAAAAGCAAACTGGCGTCGACATGATCTTGTGGCAAGGCGAATGTATCGTTCATGACGAATTTAGCGCTAAAGCGCTTAAAGACCTGAAAAACGTTTATCCTGACGCGGCTATTTTGGTTCACCCAGAGTCACCAGCGTCAGTGGTTGAATTAGCCGATGCCGTTGGTTCAACTTCACAATTGATCAATGCCGCCAATGAAATGCCAAATGATACCTTTATCGTTGCGACAGACCGCGGTATTTTCTACAAGATGCAGCAGGCAAATCCAGATAAGACCTTCATTGAAGCACCAACCGGTGGTAACGGCGCAACGTGTAAAAGCTGTGCTCACTGCCCTTGGATGGCAATGAACGGCTTAAAAGCGATTGAGGAAGCCCTTACGGACGCAACCGGTCATGAGATCTTCGTTGATGAAGCACTAGCTGCAGAAGCTATGAAGCCTCTTACCAAAATGCTTAACTTTGCTGCGAAAAATAAAGTGGCATTAAAGGGTAATGCTTAACTCTATTTAAGTTAGACATTATCTACAATAGGTATAGGGAGCCATAGCCAATGCTATGGCTTTTTATTTTAGACTAGAGCGTTATAACAAAAGTACAAACGCTTGCTTACGAGGACCCACATGAGACACGTCGAAATAGCAAAACAACCTATCGAGCTACACAAATTTTTAAAGTTTGAAGCGTTAGTTGGAAGTGGCGGTGAAGCCAAAATGGTGATCAGTGATGGTCTTGTCAAAGTAAACGGTCAAACAGAAACTCAACGTGGCAAAAAATTAGTCACTGGTGATGTTGTCGAGTTTATGGGCGAAGTCTGCAAAATCACAGACCCCGCGTAAACCCTTCAATTGCAATAGGTGAGCCTTTAATGTTGCTCACCTGTGCCTCTATCAGAGATGGTGCGCCCATTTGTTCACCCTGGTAGAGCGTAACCTTGGTTAATGCCGCTAACTCGCCTTCTTCTGTTACTTCGCTCAAAGGCAACAAATCAGCGTCTCTTAAGTAGCCGACAAACGCAGCTGCAGCCGCACCAGTTGCTGGATCTTCAACAACACCCCCTGATGCAAACGCGTTTCTTACCTCAAAAACAAGGTTCTTATTATCCTTTATGTAGGTCAATAAAATTGTTACTAGCTCATGTTCTAACATAAGTTGTTTTACCGGCTCAAAGTCATAACTCATGTTAAGCAACGACGCTCGGTTTTTAAGATTTAGCACTAAATGCTTTGAACCACCATTGATAATAGCTGGAGGTATGTTGTCAAAATCAATGTCACTTGGGCTCAAGTTAAACAGCTCAATAATGTTATAAAGCAGTTTTGTGGCGCTAGTCTGAGTATCTGATTGGTCTGGCTGTGGAACCAATTGATGAGAAGTAGACGGTGACTGCAAAATCACTTTTGTGTGCTCGCCAACTCTTCTCACGTCTATCGAAATTTCAGCATGATTTAAAGATAAATCAAAATGTTGATGGGTAGCTGGTAATGCGGCACCTAAAGCAATGGTGGCATGACCGCAAAAGGGCACTTCACCCTCTGGACTAAAGTATCGAACACTATATGCTGATCCAGCTTGGTTGGAAGGTTTGGCAAAAACGGTTTCGGAATAGCCGACCTCTGCCGCAATGGACACCATGTCTTTGTCACTTGGGAAGTCTTCAACAATAACTACACCAGCAGGGTTACCTCCCGTCAAGTGGCCATTTATTTCCCGACTAAACGCAGCTATTTTCTGAATGTCCATCATATCCCTGCTATTTTGAATAATAGTTACTGTACATGAGTCAATATATTGGTAATATTTCGGCCATATCAAACTGGTAGGATGAGTTAAATGTCACAAGTAAACCCGGCACAGTCAAAGCCAACAAAAACAATGGCTATTTATAACAAATTAAAAAACTGGCCATTGGGTCACAAAATCTTTTCTAAGTTAATTTGTCGCATGGCACCATACTTTGGCACTATCAAGCCATACGTCGAAGAAGTAAAACTAAACGAGTGCAGCGTTTTAATTACAAAAGGTAAACGTGTACACAACCATATCAAAACGGTTCATGTAATTGCTATTGCCAATGGTTTGGAAATGGCCATGGGTGTAATGGCAGAAGCTTCAATTCCAAACCACCTGCGTTGGATCCCAAAAGGCATGACCTTAAACTACACAGCGAAAGCGGGTACAGACATTCGCTGTGTGGCAAAAGTAAATCCAGAGGACTGGAAACCAGGCGACATGCCAGTTGAAGTAAAAGCATACGATACGAATGGAATTGTGGTGGTCGAAGGTCATATCAACTTATGGATTTCGGAAAAGCCAGCTAAAAAATAATTCGTTTGAATGAGCAGTGTCCTGTCCTTTAACTTTTGAAATAAAGTCAAAAGGTTGATAATTAGGCAATCGAGCAATCAAGCTCGACATATACTTGCCTAACTTCATCAAAATGAATAGACTAGCTCGGCTTTTGACGATTATCCCAAAAGCATTTGCGGAGAGGTGGCTGAGTGGCTGAAGGCGCACGCCTGGAAAGTGTGTTTAGGTTAACCCCTAACGAGGGTTCGAATCCCTCTCTCTCCGCCAGCATTAAAAGAAACCCAGCACTTGTGCTGGGTTTTTTAATGCTCGGAGAAAACCAGAGGGTGAGAATCCTCGTCCAGGGTTCGACTAAAACGTCCGGAACGTTTTAGAACGCCTTTAGGCGGCCCGAAGGGTGGAGGGCAGGAGCCCGACATAATCCCTCTCTCTC
>NZ_CEYNSH010000010.1:45303-77909 GCF_982872775.1 Psychrosphaera sp.
TTTTTTAATGCGCGCTCACGCCTTATTGAAAACCAAGGTTTACTCTTCCTCCAATTCTTTTATGATGGTTAAAAGGCTGTCTACTAAAGACATTCATTATCTTTACTAAAAAAGCCTCAAAACAAAAAGAAATAGGGAAAGTGCACAAAATGGATTTAGGCATTATTGGGCTCCACTTTTTAGTTAAAGGTGTCGTGACAAAGACCAAATATCTCTCGCAGGTTGCGATTGGACTGGCAGCGCTATTCTTGGGGCCTTCAGTTTTGGCCTCTGATCTGCGCGAAACTATAGTTGTAAATACCTACGCCGACTCATTCACTTCTACCAATATCACTCCAATCAAAAGTATCATCGATGATTCGTGGGAGACAGAGGTTAACGATGGAGCAGACGCGGGTATTTCTAAGTCTAATCTCGGTGCATTTGTGCAATATGGTGCGATTCAGTTGGGCGTTGAGTCCCGTTATGACTTTTTGATCCACACTAACGAAGATACGGCCCGGTTGTATAAATACGCCAAAACTAAATCATTCGAAACGACCGAAAAGTATCAGTTGGATATCGAGTACCAAATGTTGAGGGCGCGTTCATTTTGGATAGGTGCCCAAATACCACTTTATTCTAACTTTACGATAACGAACCGTTTGTATCTGTGGCACCCCACAGTTCATAGAAACTCAACTCTTCAAGGAGAGGTAATTGACGGCGTGAATATAAGAACAAGTGGTTATGCAGAGCTTGAAGAGTTCTACACCTATCGAAATATCCTGAAGCGCCCAGAGAACTATGACTGGGCCAAAGGAAAAGGAGTAAGTTGGAATTTAGGAGTGAACTGGCAAATTACTCCAGATTTGAGTGTCGAATTAATACTTAAAGACGTATACAGCCGCTTTATATTCGACAACATTGGTTATAGTAGAGGCGAATTAAAATCTGATACGACCTACCGGGATGACAATAATATTCTTAGGTTTAACCCTGTATATTCAGGTGTCGAGTCGACGCGCCGTTATAGGTATAGACCAAAACAAACAAGTATTGTTAAATTGCGTTATGTCGCAGAATATGCGGATCTTTATTTTAACTACCGACATATTTTCAATACATACACATCTTCGATTTTCGGTGCTGAAAAAACAATGTCTATAGGCAAAGTACAAACCTCTATAAGGTTGGGTGCTGATCTCGAAAATAAAGCGATTGAGCTAGGTTTTGGAAGAGGTAATTTCGTGTTCAATTTATTATCGGATTCGTTAAATTTGGATGACGCTAAAACGTTTGGAATGTCAGTGAGTTATTCACATAGCTTTTAGTTTTGTTAAAAAGCTGTATCTAACATTCTTTGGCTAATATTTGACCATCCGTGGCATTGGCTCTATCCTTATGTCACTTAATGGAAATTATGTCGTTTTAGGTTTTTTTAAAACGTTTTAATAAGCTGTTTTCATTTTTAATTCACTGACAGTTTCCAATCAAATATCAATCAAGGGAATGAATTATGTTATTCAAAAAAGTAACGTTAGCTTTGCTTTTATCGTCTCTTGTCGCCTGTGGCGGCGGCAGTAGTGATGGTTCCGATATCGGTGTTAACCCACCTCCAAAACCTGATCCAGAGCCTGAACCAGATCCAATTACAACTTCAGTGAATGGCAAAGCCATAAAAGGCACTATCGCCAATGCTTCCATTACGGTTTTTAAATACGTCGATGGTGAGCCGGTGGAATTGACCGAAGATGAACTTCAAGAATCTGAAGTCACTTCTAACACAGATGGCAGCTACACCTTAACCTTGCTTGATTATGATGGCCCAGTAAAGGTCGTTGTAGGTGTTTCTACTGATACTGATAATCCAACAACTATGGTGTGTGATGCACCGAATGGTTGTGGTGGTGTCGCATTTGGTCAGAGCGTAAATTTAACAACAACCGCTGCCGACTTTAAGTTATCTTCGGTGAGCACGGTTACGTCTGGTGAAGAAGTGGTGGTTAACGTGTCACCTCTGACTCATATCGCTACCGCCTTAGTCGAGAAAGATGGTGTGGTAGATGAGGAAGTTATTGCTACCAAAAAGTCTCAAGTGGCTAATTTATTTGGTGTCGATGGCGATATTACCACACTAGAGTCTACCCAAATTGAAAACAACGGTGATGTGGCCGCAGAAGATAATGAAGCCGAACTTCGATATGCATTGGTTAATGCGGGTATTGCTAGTGCGCTTTTCAGCAACGGTGAAGACATCGCAGATAACTTAGAGCAAGCCGTTGACGACCTAGTGGAAAATGACGGCCAGATGTTAGTGAGTGATGACGGAGATGATGCTTTTGAGTTGAATATTTCAGAAGTTTTGGAGGCCGCTGCTCAAACGGCTGAGCTTGTCGCGCAAAATATCGAAAACGATGAATCAATTTCTGATGCGGATAGCCAAGTTAGTTTGTTGACCCAAACGGCTACTAATATGGAAAATGAGCGACAAAACCAACTACTCACTGCCGGTGATGATGGTCGTACTGATGTTTCTGCAGAGGAGTTGACTGCAGATGACGCAGTTGCCAAAGCAAAAGCCATGGTGGGAGACGTTCGAGTTTTTGCCAATCTGTTTGACGAAGATCACCCAAGCAACGAAGAAATTACCACACAAGGTGAAGAGTTCAGAACGCTTATTTCCAGTGCTAGCGATATGATTGAGGCAGAAGAGGCGGCGTTTGTGATCTTGTCTGACTTATCTGAAGTGCTTACCGAAATAACCATGAGTGACAATACTCAAACGCAATATGACTTGGCACAGTTCCAATCGTTAAACGGCCTTCAAGGCCAAATTATGGTCGATGAGGACAACTATGAGTTTTCAGTAGATGCTACAAATGAGTTAGGCCAGTCGGTGGTTTTTGATGCAGACCTCTCTTTATCAGACGATGGTACAGAGTTAACGTTTACGTTAGGCGGTAATTTAGAGTCAGACAACGCAACGGCAAGCATAGCTGCGGATAGCTTTATTTCTGTTCAGCTTTCGGAGTCTGTAACCCAGCAACAGCTAGAGGACGGTGATACGGAAGCGGAAATCGTCAGTGGCGATGTATCCCTTCGAGTTGAAATGTCTCAAAAGCAAACGGAAGCAGTGCCCAATCCTGTATCGTTTTATGGTGACTTAGTCATGTCATTACACATGATTGAAGCACCAGAAATTAGAACGCATTACTTTAGTGAAAACTCATGGCAAAACGATTTGTTGGGTAATGAGTCGTTATATTTTACTGAGAGTAAAAAGCGCCCTTATCCTGCTAATCTAACGCTTTCTGGTGGTTTCTCATCACTACAAGGTGAAGAAATTTCTGCAACCCTAACAGTCGATATAAAAGACGTAGATTCATTTGAAGCATCAGGTTTTGCATCAGGTATTGGTGAGCCTGCTAATATGCCTGTGATGTTTGTATCTATTTCTGAAGATGCCAATACTGTTGAATGGCATACAAATGAAGAGTTGTTTGAATCGACGTATGGAAGTAAGTATGAATACGACGGTTTTGACGATGGTCAAAGTTCTGGTTTTGTTCTGAGTATAAGCTATTTAGACAGCGAAAAAATAATTACGCACACAGATAATTATTTAATTACGAGTACAACTTCAAGTGAAACAGAAGGCACTTTAAAAGTTTACACGAAGAAAAGAATCTATTCTGCTGAAACATTTGTGTACCTGAGCTACCAAACTGCTGAAGAATTTGATCTAAATGGTGATGGTATCGTTGACGAATACCATTACTACCGCGAAAACGCATATATTCAATCAGAAGATCTTTTAGATATGGAGTACACATTTGAAAGTGCCTTCAATAATTCTGGCAGTATTATTGTTAACCAGGACCTTGTAAGAGCAAACGAATATTATGAGCAACCTAATTGGTATGTGAGCTTTGATGATTTTGTAAACGTTAATATTGGCGGCTATGGTCTTGAATTGACGAGTGCACTAGATGCATTTTACGGTGGTTTTGTTCGAAACAAGTATGGTGAACCTATTTATGATGTGTGGGATACAGAGATTGGAACTTTATTGACAGATAGCAGTGGCATTGAAAATGTAGAGCCTGGTGCACAAAATGTTCCCATTGATGGCTTAATTGTTCAACCAATTGTTAAAGACGCACTTTCAATTGAAATCAGTGACGATAATAGTGAAATAATGTTAGAAGCAGGGGATTACTATTCGCAAATGATTTCCCTATCAAGTGCTGACGCCAACCCAATCACAAACAAATACGAAATAAATACCGAATACGGTAACGAAGACATTGTTATCACAATGGAGTCCTTAATCGTCGACGAAGGGACTGACTATGCACGTGAAGGCGTTATTTACAACATTGATACAACTGCACGATACCAAGATGGTTATGAATTTCGATATGTTGAAACTCTCATTGCTCTGCCTGTCATGCTTATCATTGATGGGGTTGTGACTGATACTTGGGAGGTTCATGAAGGAGTGGGTTATGACTTTGGTCTGGATGATATTACAGATGAATCGGGTAACATTACCAGGGACTTTATTTTTAATAGTGAAGACACTGTTAAACGAATAAATGCTTTGTACGGGTTAACGGTGACTACGGATGATTTATTAAATCGCAGTGCAGATCAGCTCCTTAAGAACCTCATTGAAGGTGCCCAAAAATTAGAACCAGATAATTATGGGTATTACGAGCAGCACTTCTTAAATGCGTACGGGCCTATTAACATGGACGGCTATGGCCGAATCGGTAACTTCAGTCTATTTGATGAACCAGCTGACGAGTTAGGCATTATGGCTGGTGCGTCACTCAGTTTTGATGCGGTCGTTATTGAGCCTGAAGGGTCGGTAGGATTAGAGAGTGAAGACAATTTCTTAGATTTATCCGCGGCATTGTCAGTTAGTTTAATTCTGCAAGACTATGAGATTGACTTAATGTTATCGGGAGAGCGCACTGCGCTTGATGATGGCAAGTTTAGGCTTGATGCAAGTTATAAAGTACCTGGAGATGAAAGCCAGCGTTCATTTAGAGTGATGGTCGAGTCTATGGATAGCGATACGTTTGTCGTAGGAAATAGCGACGGTGTCGTGTTTACCATGTTCCCTGAGGCCGACGATACTCAAGAAAACGACGCTGAAGATGGCACGGAAAGCGAGGGAGAGGGTACCGAAACTGTCATTGGTGATATTCGTGTTGGGCCAGATGGTATTTTAGCGGCCGAAGTCGTTAAGCGCGATGGTGTGACGTTAATACGATATAAAGATGATGAGGGGAGTGTCGAGACACTTTAACCCTAAACTAAATAAAACGGCGCAGGTGATTCACCAGCGCCGTTTTTTATCAGTTCTAAAATATAAAAATAATAAAGTTAGGAATTGGCCATGATATCTTTTGAGTCTCAAGTCTATTTTAATGAAAAACACAGAGATACGCAGGCATGCCGATGCGGCAAGCCTAGTCATCAAGTTGATGTAGTTAAAACTGTGGGTTTGTTTTCATTGCCGCTGTTAGTGACTAGCCGTAAAGAAGCGTATCAATGCTTTAGTTGTTTTCGCTTAACGCCAACAGACTATCAATCCTCTAATAAAACCGCAGGCCTGACTCGTTTAATGTGGGGCTGGTTGGTAACATTGATGTTTATTTTCTCAGCTTATACGACTTGGAACTTGCTGTATCCAAATGACAGTGCCTATCGAATAGCTCCGCAAATAGGCGACACTTTGATTGTTAACTTATATGAGTTTACCAATGACTCTCGTTATTTAGGTCACCCGTATGCGTTAGCTAAAGTAAGTGAAGTCAGTGATGATGGCAATCTGACCTTGAAGGTGAGTCAGTGGCAGTTTTTCAAGGAGATCGAAGCTATTAAAGATGTGATAACGAAAAAGGATATGCTAGCTAGTTATTACTCGGGTCTTAACATGTCTTTACCAAATGAACAACTTGCTAATCATGATGTGGTCACTTCGGTGCGTCGACGTCATTCTGACTTTGATTTAGAATCGGTCCAGCGTGCTATATTTTTTGAAACTAAAGTGCGAAGCTATCCAAACGCCAATTGACAACCTAAAGCTGAAATAAAAGATCAAATCATCACTTTCATAAACTTATATCCAACAATTTATCACTGTTACACTTGAATTAGTTATATAACAAATTTATTATATAATGATTGTGTTATGTATTTGAGTGTAATTCTATGTCAACTGAAACTAAAGAACTAACACCGAGCGTCTTTTTCAAAGCATTGGCCGATGACATTCGTCTAAAGTCAATCTTACTTATTGCTATAGAAAAAGAAGTGTGTGTTTGTGAACTCATGGCTGCCTTGGCTGAAGAAAGTCAGCCAAAAGTGTCACGTCATCTAGCGCAGCTAAAAAAGTTAGGCTTGTTGACGGATAGAAAAATTCAACAGTGGGTGTTTTATTCACTGAATCCGACATTATCAGAATGGATGAAGGCAACCATCACTGACACTCTCTCTCAAAACAAAGATTACATTGCAAAAGAACTAAATCGGCTACATGACATGGGTGACCGACCTCAGCGAGTATCCCAATGTTGTTAAATAATTCGTTAATAAACACACGTTGTAACGACTTGTATTGAATCGCTTTATTTAAGTAATAAAAATTACACCACTCGACAGGAGTAAATAATGGCAAAAAAAATTGGAATAAATGGCTTTGGCAGAATGGGGCGTTTATCTTTACGTGCTGCATTTGAATGGCAAGACGTTGAGTTTGTTCAAATTAATGACCCGGCTGGCAACGCAGAGACGTTAGCACATTTACTAAAATATGACTCGGTTCATGGGATATGGCCAAATGAAGTTTCCCATACTGACTCTGGCATTATAATTAATGGCCATGAAATCAAGGTGTCTCATAATACGAAGATTGAAGACACGGACTGGTCGGGTTGCGATATTGTTATCGAAGCATCTGGCAAAATGAAAACTAAAGCACTATTGCAAAGCTATTTGGCCCAAGGAGTTAAGAAAGTTGTCGTCACTGCGCCTGTGAAAGAAGATGGCGTATTGAATATCGTGATGGGTGTTAATGATCACTTATATGATGTGAAAGTGAACGATATAGTGACTGCGGCATCGTGCACAACAAACTGCCTTGCACCTGTGATCAAAGTTTTACAGGATAAAATTGGTATTAAGCATGGCTCAATGACGACTATTCACGATATTACTAATACACAAACTATTCTTGACGCTCCGCACAAAGATTTACGTCGAGCGCGTGCTTGTGGCATGAGTCTCATTCCGACAACTACGGGCTCGGCAACTGCGATCACTCACATTTTTCCAGAGTTAAAAGGTAAGCTAAATGGTCATGCTGTCCGAGTGCCGTTAGCAAATGCGTCTTTAACTGATTGTGTGTTTGAGCTAAATCGCCCCACCACCGCCGAGGAAGTTAATAAGTGGATGAGCGACGCCGCAGAGGGTGAATTGAAAGGTATCTTGGGATACGAAGAAAAACCATTAGTGTCGATCGACTATAAAACTGATCCTCGTTCTGTTGTTGTTGATGCGTTATCGACGATGGTGATCAATGAAACTCAAGTCAAATTGTACACTTGGTATGATAATGAATGGGGCTACGCTAACCGTACTGCAGAGTTGATGCGCAAGGTCGCAAAGTCATTATCCTAGCAATGTCTCAAAGCACTGGTATTGAGCCAGTGCTTTGTTGTAATTGCTCCTAAAATTTTATTACTTTGATATAAATCCCGGTAACGAAAAAATGCTCTCAGATTCATCTAAGAAATCTGGATTATCCAGTGAAATCAAACAATATTTAGTTGTAACAGGAAACTATTGGGCGTTTACCTTGACCGACGGTGCATTGCGTATGTTGATCGTATTGCATTTTCATGCGCTTGGTTACTCACCGCTTAATATTGCCATGTTATTCTTATTTTACGAGTTCTTTGGCGTCGTAACTAACCTTGTTGGTGGGTATTTAGGGGCGAAATGGGGACTCAACCGAACGATGAATATAGGGTTGGGGCTCCAAATTGTTGCCTTACTTATGCTTACCGTTCCAGCAGAATACTTGAGTGTCATATACGTTATGATTGCGCAAGCTATGTCAGGAATCGCCAAAGATCTAAATAAAATGAGCGCTAAGAGCTCAATTAAAATGTTGGTTAAAGCCGGACAAGAAGGAACGCTGTTCAAATGGGTCGCGGTACTGACGGGATCCAAAAATGCGCTTAAAGGAGTTGGTTTTTTCTTAGGTGGCTTGTTGCTCACTACCGTTGAATTTTCGGGGGCAATGTGGGTGATGGGTGGTGCACTCTTGCTGGTTTGGCTTTATAGCCTGATTGCTTTAAAAAGGGAGTTGGGTAAGTCAAAAGCTAAGCCTAAGTTTTCTCAAATTTTCTCAAAAAGCCATGCCATTAACACCTTATCTGCGGCTCGTCTGTTTTTGTTTGGGGCTCGAGATGTTTGGTTTGTTGTGGCACTGCCTGTGTTTTTATCGCAAACCCTTGATTGGCAACATTGGACGGTTGGCACTTTTATGGCGTCATGGGTTATTGGATATGGGGTGGTACAGTCATTCGCACCTCGTATCGTTGATCTTAAAAGCGCTAAAGGTCCTTCATCAATGGCCACGAAGTGGGCGAGTAGTTTAGCTTTTGTGACACTGGTGTTAGCTATGTCACTGTGGGTTCTAAATCAGCCAGTCGATTCTACATTTGCTTTGTTTTCAGCTGATGACTCTATGGCGTTGATAGAAACTGTTTTGGTAATAGGGCTACTGATGTTTGGTGTGTTATTTGCGATTAATTCATCATTACACAGTTATTTAATCGTCAGTATGGCAGATGCAGATGGTGTGTCCTTAGACGTCGGCTTTTATTATATGGCAAATGCCATGGGCCGGTTAGTCGGTACGGTCCTTTCAGGTTGGATTTTCCAAGCGTATGGATTAGTTGCGTGTTTGATGGTGTCATTTTTGTTTGTGGCGTGGGCCGGGTTGATATCACGACAACTACCTACTCAGAGGTTGTAAAACGGGTGTAGGCAATTTTTGTAGTAACTTATCTATTTTTTGTTGAGCATTTTCAAGTGCTTCTTCGACCGGTATTTCGCCTAATAACGCTCGATGAATCTCATATCCAGTATGATAACCAATAGTCGGAAAGTAAAAAGTCTCAGCGTATTGTGTGCCGATAGTAGACTCAAATTTTGCTGGTGGGGTGTTATTTAATAATTGAAATTCAAGTGGAGCATACGGGAAATTGGCCATGTGGCCGTTTTCCTGATAGCTCGAACGACGAACCCCTGAAGGCAAAACGAACCTCTGATTATCATTAACACTGGGTGCTTTGCTTAAGAATTGAACAAACTGCTTGGCTAAGTCTTTGTTGAGCGATGAGTTAGGCACTGCAAAGTTCCATGACCAAAACCATCGAGAGCCCTGGTGAGTTTTCATATATGGCACATCGGCAATGGCGATGCTGTTAGCGACAGTAGAGTGGTTGTTATCAAATAAAGCGGGAGCAATGGAGGAAGCGTCGATAAAAAAGGCCAATTCACCTTTGGCAAATTTAGCTTGGTTTTCTTGCCAGCCCAAATCTTCCAAGTTGTTAGGTCCAAAGCGTTGTAACATTTGGATGTAGAACTTTACCGCCGTTTTCCATTCGTTCGTTTGCACATTGATCTGATTGTTTTGGTCAAACCAACCTCCGCCAAAGGTATTGACTAACAAAGAAATCAAAGCCATGTTTTGTCCCCAACCTGGGCGTGTTCTTAAACCTATGCCAACCGTCCCTTGCTCCGGCTGATGTACCTTTTTTAAAATGGCCATAAGTTTACTGTAGGTTAAAGGGGAAGGGAGTGAAATGTTGTGTTTCTTTAAGATATCTTTTCTATAATATAAAACGGTTGTTTCACCAGTAAAAGGCACTCCGAATAGCTTCTCTTTGTTCTTGGGATTAGATGCGTTTTGCATATTAGAACGACTGGAAACTGCATCTCTCACAGGTGGAAAATAATCGTTTAGTTGTAAGTGAGGCTCAATCGAGTCTAGAGGCTCAAACCAGTGATAGTTTATCCAGTTTTTTAACTCAAATGGACCGACTAAAACGACGTCAAACTCATTCTCACTTAATGCGAAATTACTTAATAGTCTTCGCCTTAGTACGTTTTCTTCAAACACACGCCAAATAATATTCACATTCGGATGTCGTGATTCAAATTGCCTCGCCAAGTATTTGGCGTATTCAATATTGTTTATCCGTGGCGCAGCTATAACGAGCTGCGTTGTTTTGGAGGAGCGGCTTGGAGTATTGTATACCCCATAACGGGTTAAAATCTGTTTAATGGCGCCTGATTTCTGCAAATCTAAAAGCGCTTGATTAAAGTTTGAAATTATCGCTTTGGCGTTGGGAGTGTCTTTTCTTACGGTAAAGTAATAAGGACTGTTAAAAGTAAATCGATTGTCGAATTTGACCTTACCAATAAGACTTGGTGCTTCTCTAACAAGCAGTTCTGAAGCGCTGTATCTGTCTATTAAAATGGCATCCACTCGTTTTAATTCAAGCATTTTTAACAAACTTAAGTGATTGTACGCATGAGTAATCTTGAAATTTTCATCACTCAATAGTTCAGGTGGTAACACTTCGCCTTTTATAACTCCGACTACATGGTTTGTTGAGTCGTCGAGTAAATCCACACTCTGCAAAGCCAATAAGCTAACTGAGCTGCTTGGCAAGGGGGCGGAATAAAGTAGGTCGGTCTGTTCGTGATAAAATCGCCTAATAGGGTAGGCGGCTTGTACTTGCTCGTTTTGCAACATTCTCAAAGAGCGAATATAAGGAAAGTATTCAATTTTGACATTGATGCCTTGTTGTTCAAAAACAGCACGTACGACTTCATTAAAATAGCCCACCTCAGTGTTATATTCTGAGCCAAACGTACTAACATCAGAAGACGCAAGCCTCAGCGTTTTTGGTTCGCTTGGCTTAGCATTGGCGAGAACGGCAGGTGTAAAGACAAAGCTCGTAAGCAACGTAATAAACAAGATATATCGGCCAATTCCGGAGTTCAGAGGTCGCACGGAAGCGAAGCACCGATAAGTGTTGACTAGTTTTACATAAAATCTACCACATTCCTGGGTGATTTGACGTTGTACTCTTGCAAGCAGTCTGAATATGAAATGCAATACCAAGGGTCTCCGAGTGATACATGAACTTCCCCAAACGATGTTTGAGTTATTTATTCAAAAGTAGTTAACCACTTGTGTATTAGCAAAGTTAATTATCTTATTTTCTATAATAGGGTCAAGGACCTAGGTAATGTGCATGTCCATCATATCAGTCATTTCATTTCGTTCTAAAATTGCGACTACCGCTGGATGTTTGATTTTTCTCTCCGTAGAGATCATATAGATGTGCTCTTGGATTTCTTGAGTACGGCCGATAAGTGTGGCATCGAAGTTTTTGAGAACGTGGGATTCGATATTAGATGGTGCCGTAAAAACACCAAAACCCGCTTGACCAAATAGTTTACACAATGCGCTGTCATCAAATTCAGCATTAATGTTGGCACGGATGTTGTGATTATCTAGCCAAGATAAAATACTGTGTTTGAGCCTAGATTGGTCACCTGGTAACAATAACATAAGCTCATTGAGGCATTGAGGGAACTCGCCAACGACCTTATCTACGTCTTTAGTCGCAATAAAGAATGACAACCCGGTCGATGCTATTTTGTGACTGTAGGCTTTAATATTAATGTTATTTGGAATGGCTTGATCGGCAATGATTAAATCGAGTTTATTCATTGCCATGTCCGCTAGTAATTGCTCTATTCGCCCTTCGTGGCAATTTAATTTCATATCTAATTCAAAGGCCATCACAGGTTTTAAAAATTCATATGAAAACACCTTTGGAATGACATCGGTAATGCCTACATCAAAGGTCATGCGCTTGTGAATGGTATTTGGTTCAATACTTTGTATTAACTCGCTTCCCAGCTTAAAAATATCTTCGGCGTAGCTGAACACTTTTTTGCCATTATCACTCAATACTAGGCGCTTTCCTTTGCGTTCAAATAAGGCCAATCCTAACTGTTCTTCTAATGTAGAAATTTGTCCACTGATGGTTTGAGGAGTTAGGTTTAGATGCTTACAAGCAGCAGTGATAGTGCCTTCACGAGCAACGACATAAAAATAATGAAGGTGATTGTAATTGATGTTTTTCATAAGTAGGGCCCGGCATGATGAAGCAATATAAGATATTGTATTTCGAAAATACCGAAATAAAAACCTGTTTTATTCGAATTTTAAAAGGTCCGCTACCTACGTATAAATACTACCATCAAATTTTTATATGGAAAGATCAATGACTAAAGTAATATTTAGACAAATGGCTCAGCAAGGAATCCTCAGTGGGGTCCTGTTAGTGATAGCGGCCATTTTGGCGATGATAATTGCAAACTCTAGTGTTAAAGGTATTTATACAGGTTTCCTAAATTTACCTGTAATTGTTCAAATAGGTACATTTGCTATCGAAAAGCCACTATTACTGTGGATTAACGATGGTTTGATGGCGATATTTTTCTTTTTAGTTGGACTAGAAGTAAAACGAGAAATACTTGCAGGTGAGTTGTCATCACCGGATAAGATTATTTTACCAGCCATTGGTGCTGTCGCAGGTATTGCGGTTCCAGCGTTAATTTACGTCTTTATAACGGGTGCAGACCCGGTTGCCAAGCAAGGCTGGGCAGTCCCATCTGCGACTGACATTGCTTTTGCATTAGGTGTCTTTGCGGTTTTTGCCTCCAGAGCGCCACTTAGCCTCAAGCTTTTCTTATTATCCGTCGCTATATTCGATGACATCGGTGCGATAATGATTATCGCGTTGTTTTATTCGCAAGATTTATCAGTATTATCGCTAATTATCGCAGCGATGGGGTTTGTGATTTTGTTTGTACTTAATCGCACAAAAGTGCCTTATCAAGCTGCTTATATACTCGTAGGGGTGATTGTTTGGGCAGCAGTTTTAAAGTCGGGTGTACACGCAACACTTGCTGGATTTGCTCTTGCTTTGTTTATCCCGTTAAAAGTAAAAACGGAAGATGGCAACCCCATGCTGAGTAACATGGAGCATGGTGTGGAGCCGTGGGTTGCTTACTTTATTTTACCATTGTTTGCCTTTGCTAATGCAGGTGTAGACTTATCAAATGTTGGACTGGAAGCGTTAACTGATCCAGTGACTCTAGGCATTATTGTCGGTTTATTTATCGGTAAACAACTGGGTATTTTTGGACTTTGCTGGTTGGCCATTAAGTCAGGCATAGCTAAATTGCCAAAAGGCGCTACATGGGGGCAGTTCTATGGTGTTTGTGCACTCTGTGGTATCGGTTTTACTATGAGTTTGTTTATCGGTTCGTTAGCGTTTGAAACTGCCGATGCCGGTTATTTTGAGCAGGTAAAACTGGGTGTGTTGGTGGCATCATTGCTATCGGCGGCACTAGGGGCAACGTTACTCCACCTTGCTGGTAAAAAAGTACAGCAACCTGTAACTGAAGAGTTAGACACTCCTACACAAAAACCATCAAACCAAGTTAACTAAGTAAGTCTTTTACACTTCTCAACCAAAGTTTGCCCATTTGTCGTTTGAATACGCAAATGGGCTTTTTTTTACCAAATAATTTTCAATACTACTTATTCCAGGCGTTCATGCCACCGCTTACAGAGTAAACGTTTTCGAACCCCATTCGTTGCAATGACTCCGCCGCTAATGCAGAACGACCACCTGTTAAACAAATAACACATAAGGTTTTGTTGTTAAGTTCTGCTAACGCGTCAGCAGGTGACTCAATATGGCTCACACTTGGGTGCTGGTGGAGCTTCATCTCTAATAATCCTCTCGGAATAGAAACCGCACCTTCAATATGGCCGTTATTGAACTCTCCAGGCTCGCGGACATCAATAAGTAGCGTGTTGTCATCAGATATTTTGGCTTTTAACTCTTCAACGGACAACTGCTTGATGTTAGGCATAACTTCTTTTACGAGTTGTTGACCTGTTTTAATTGATACTGACATAACGGGTTTCCTTTGGTTTTAAACAAACGATAAACACATACACATACGAAAGCAAAATAGGGTTTTCGTTTACTCATCGAGAATAAAAATTGTGAACTTAGTTTTTAGTACGAGTAATGTATATATTTCTAAATTAGACAACTCTAATATATTAACGGTTATTTGGGCTTGAATCAAAAAAGGCCACATTAGTGGCCTTTCTTATTAATTACTTCAAATCAAAGCGGTCAGCATCCATGACCTTGGTCCAAGCCTTCACAAAGTCTCGAACAAATTTTTCTTTTGCATCGTCTTGTGCGTAGACTTCAGCAAGAGCTCTAAGTTCTGAGTTGGAGCCGAAGACTAAATCAACTCGCGTTGCGGACCATTTCTTTTGCCCGGTTGTTCGGTCTGTACCCTCAAACTCTTGAGCATCATCGTCAATTGGTCGCCACTGAGTATCCATGTCCATAAGGTTTACAAAAAAGTCATTCGATAAATGGCCAGGTGTTGAAGTCAGGACACCGTGTGGTTTGTTATCGAAGTTCAAGTCCATAACTCGCATACCACCTATTAACACCGTCATTTCAGGTGCCGTCAAGCTGAGTAGCTGGGCACGGTCGAGTAACAACTCTTCCGGGGCGGGTGTATATTGTTTTTTCAAATAGTTTCTGAATCCGTCGGCATATGGCTCGAGTACTTCAAAGGACTCTTTGTCGGTTTGTTCTTCTGAGGCATCAACACGACCTGGGCTGAAAGGCACTTCGATATTATATCCTGCTTTAGACGCTGCGTTTTCTATTGCGACGACACCACCAAGCACGATTAAGTCGGCCATTGAGACTTGTTTTGAACCGCTATTGTCATTAAACACCTGTTGTACTTTAGACAGTGCTGCTAGTACCTTTTCTAACTGAGTCGGTTGGTTTACTTGCCACTGGTTTTGTGGAGCGAACCGTATGCGAGCTCCATTTGCGCCGCCTCTAAAGTCGGAGCCTCGAAATGTTGCCGCAGATGACCATGCGGTATAAGCCAACTCTTGATCCGACAACCCAGTCTCGGTAATCGCGGTTTTTAGTGTTTTGACATCATTGCTATCAATTAAGTCTCCCTCTCGCGACGGAAGTGGGTCCTGCCAAATAAGGTCCTCGCTAGGCACTTCTGGCCCTAAATAACGACTCTTAGGTCCCATATCTCTGTGAGTCAGCTTAAACCAAGCGCGGGCAAATGCGTCGGCAAATTCGTCTGGGTTTTTATGAAACCTCTCACAAATCTTGCGATATTCGGGGTCTTCCTTAAGGGCGATATCCGCAGTACTCATCATGATTCCGACTTTCTTGTTCGGGTCTTCTGGGTCTGGTGCCTTATGTTCCTCTTTTAAACCGACAGGAATCCATTGATGACAGCCAGCCGGACTTTTTGTTAATTCCCATTCATAGCCAAGTAACACGTCTAAATACGTCATATCCCACTTAGTCGGCGTTGGTGTCCAGGCGCCTTCTAGGCCACTGGTGATAGTGTCTCTTCCTTTGCCACTCTTGAAATTACTCTTCCAGCCCAAGCCCATTTGTTCAATAGGTGCCGACTCAGGATCTGGCCCCATGTGCTCTTCTAGTCCAGCCCCATGTGTCTTACCAAATGTATGTCCGCCAGCCGTAAGTGCGACGGTTTCTTCATCGTTCATAGCCATTCGTTTAAAGGTTTCACGAATGTCCCGTGCCGAACCTAAAGGGTCTGGATTACCATCTGGGCCTTCTGGGTTTACGTAAATTAAGCCATGCTGAACCGCTGCTAATGGGAGTTCAAGTTCACGGTCATCGTAATAACGCTCGTTGTCTAACCATGTGGTTTCAGCACCCCAGTAAATGTCCTCTTCTGGTTCCCAAATGTCCTCACGCCCACCGGCAAAACCAAATGTTTTAAAGCCCATAGACTCAAGAGCAACATTACCTGCAAGTACAAACAAATCTGCCCATGACAGGGAATTACCGTACTTTTGTTTAATCGGCCACAATAGACGCCGTGCCTTATCCAAATTACCGTTGTCAGGCCAACTATTCAGTGGTGCAAAACGTTGGTTACCAGTATTTGACCCACCGCGGCCATCGCCTTCGCGATAAGTGCCGGCAGCGTGCCACGCCATACGGATCATAAATGGTCCGTAATGACCATAATCTGCTGGCCACCAATCTTTTGAGTCGGTCATGACATTCGTCAAATCGCTTTTAACTTGTGCTAAGTCAAGCTTATTGAACGCCTTTTTGTAATCAAACTCTTCATCTAATGGTGACGACTTTTTATCGTTTAAACGCAATATGCGCAAATTGAGCTGACCTGGCCACCAGTCACTATTTGTCGTACCGGGGCCATCTTTACGAGAATTAGAACCATGTAAAACGGGACACATGCTCGGCTTATGATTCTTAGATGAATTCGTTGATGACATTATGCTCTCCTGCATTTATTGGGATTAAGTAGTGGATAAAGCATAGTCAGAGTTTTTAAATTCGGAAAATCTGAAAAATAGAATGGAGTGATAGGTAAAATCAATGGAAAAACGTTAGGCATTGAGAGACGGGCTTTTTACCGTAAAATAAGGTCATTTATTGGTAAGAACTTTCTAAAGCAGTTGAAAAGAAAAACAATATTTCTGCTATAGTAATTGGCTTCAAGGAAAGTTCGTTTCGGATTCAAAAACAGACTTTGTCTACGGCCATGACCTTACGATAAAGTAGAACGATTGTTCTTCTCTTTTCGCGTTCGTCATTAAGTCTTACTAAGTTACTTCTCATATAAAAATCAGGTGTAATAGATATGCTACAAAACATTCCCAATCCGCAACAAGTTTTAGTTGATGTGCTTGAAAGACATAAAGCGGCGGCGTCAAAAGGGAAAGTAGCTGACTATATACCTGCGCTAGCCGAGGTCGACCCTAACCTTGCCGGTGTAGCAATCGCAACGGTCGATGGTGATGTGGTTGGCGCCGGGGACTGTGAGGTGCCATTTTCGATTCAAAGTGTGTCAAAGATATTCGGTTTAGTTATGGCCATGAATCGCATTGGCGATGACTTGTGGAAACGTGTGCATATGGAGCCGTCTGGGCAGGCGTTTAACTCAATTATTCAATTAGAATGGGAGCAGGGGATTCCTCGTAATCCAGTGATAAACGCAGGAGCGTTATTGGTAGCGGATGTTTTAGTCAGCCATTACTCAAGCAGTAAACTCGCTCTTTTAAATTATGTTCGTAGATTGGCTGGGGATGAAAATATCTATTTTGATCAAGATGTTTTTGAGTCTGAGCTAAGCCATGGCAATCGAAATGCTGCACTTACTTATTTGATGAAGAGTTTTGACAATATAGAGGCGGAAGTACCAGAAGTACTGGACCATTACTTTAGTCAGTGTGCTATTAGTATGTCGTGTAAACAATTGGCCAAAAGTATGTTGTTTTTGGCTAACAAGGGCACAAACCCTATTATTACAGACTTGCCAAATGATAGTGAATCTCAGCAAGTGTGTAGTCGCAAAGATGCACACCGAATTAATGCTATTTTGTCGACGAGCGGTATGTACGACCAATCGGGTGAATTTGCGTTTTCGGTTGGGCTACCGGCCAAAAGCGGCGTTGGTGGTGCGATTGTCGCGGTAGTTCCTAATTATGGGGTCATTTGTGCTTGGTCACCGCCACTCAATAAATACGGCAATTCAGTTGTTGGTAAAAACATCATCGCAAGTTTGGCCGAAGAGCTGGGTCTGTCTATTTACTAAAAAGCTTTTTGTATAAAAGTCCGACAGCAAGGCCAAGTACCGTTGCATTGAGGCCAAATAAGCTAATACCTGATAAAGTAATAACAAAAGTAAACAGGGCGGCCTCTCTGTCATTTGGACTTTCAAAAGCACTGGTTAGGCACATTAACAAAGTACCGAGTAAGGCAAAGCCGGCCAACAATTTAGCAACATAATCAGGGTAAGCAACAAAGATATCTACAACGACACTGGCCCAAATGCCCGCGATAATGTAAAAAACGCCTGCCCAAATCGCCGCCAAGTACCGTTTAGCTTTGTCTTTGTCTACTTCTTCATTTAATACTAATGCCGCTGAAATTGCTGCTAAATTAACGGCAAAAACTCCAAAGGGCGAAAATAGTGCCGTTGTTGCTCCTGTACTTGTGAGAATAGGTTTGACAGATGGCTGATAACCAAAGCTTTTTATCATGGCAATACCTGGTAAGTTTTGTGACAACATACTGACAAAGTACAAAGGTACACTTATGTTTAAAACCGCCAATACATCAAAACTCGGGGTTGTCCACTTAGGCGCGGTAAAACCAAAATCAAACACGAGATCCGCAAATGCTTGCGCTTGTATGGCACTTAAAGTGCCGACTAATACGAGTACAAGCATGGTGTACTTAGGAATAAAGCGCTTAGCGATTAAATAAGCTATTAACATTGCACCAAGTACAAGAGGCTGAGTTGGCAATACCTGAAACGCGTCGATACAAAAAGGCAGGACAATCGCTCCTAACATCGCCGCAGCAAGTGCGGGCGGGACTCGTTGCAGTGCCGTAGTTATGGGTTTTACAAACCCGGTTATCATGATCATAATGCCGGTCACAACAAAAGCACCAAGCGCGTTGGTTAGGCTGTAATCTTCCAATATAAGTATTAACATCGCAGCACCCGGCGTCGACCATGCAGTTAATATTGGCTGTTTGAAATACCAGGATAAGCCAATTGAGCTCACACCCATCACCACACCTAATGCAACAAACCAGTGTGTTATTAACTCAGTAGACGCCCCTGCCATTGTTGCCGCTTGAATAACGATGATCAAAGAACTGGCATACCCAATTAAAACGGCCGTAAATCCGGCAATGACATGATTTATCGAAAAGTGCGGAGTAATTCGAGAGAGTAAATTCAAATCGCGAGTCTCTTCTAGTTAGTGAAGGCATGAATAGGGTTAAAGGATATAGGAAAAGCCTGTCTTACCCAATGAAGTTTGTAAATATTGATAATTTTTTGTGTCAGTAGGTTGTTGTTTATACCAAAGTGTAAAGATATGTAAATGAGAATGGTATTGATAATGATTATCATTTACACACAGGGTGTTCTGCTCCATAATCCACGCCAACCAACAAACAGACCAAAAACTTCTGCAACAATGGAAAGTTCCAATGCAAAACAAAAACAAACAACACACTAACATTTCAGGTATAAAATCATCATCTCACTCGTCAGCACCTTTAAAAAAGCTCGGTGCTCAAGCTGTGGCGGCGTCATTAGTGTTCGGCTCGACATCTATTTTTGCCGCGGCACAAAACGAAACATCAGACTTGGCGTCTGAAGCTAAAAAGGAAGTTGAAGTTCAATCTTGTGATACTTCGACAAACACTGGAACTGAATGTGAAGCAATTGAACATATAAAAGTACATGGTGTTCGCCATTCTGTTTATCACTTCGACAAGTCCGGTGACAAACGCCGAGTCAATGATCTAATAGATACTCCTCAAGTCATTAACGTATTAACGCAGGATCAAATCGCAGATTCGGGGCGTTCGGACTTAAGTGAAATTTTATCTGCTCAATCCGGTGTTACGTTGGGAACGGGCGAAAATGGTAACGCTTTTGGTGATAGATACATAATTCGCGGCCATGAAGCTAGAAGCGATGTGTTTGTTGATGGCTTGAGAGATCCAGGGATGACGACTCGAGAAAGCTTTGCCACTGAACGAGTCGAAATTACAAAGGGACCAAGCTCAACGTTCGCCGGACGTGGTTCTAGTGGTGGTGCGGTAAACAGCATTACCAAAAAAGCCTCTACATCTTATGATTTCGGACGTGTTGATGTCGGTGTTGGCTCCGATGATTTTAGCCGATTGAGCATCGATGTTAACAATCCAATTAATGATGATACGGCCGTCCGTATCAATGCACTACTTGCTGATGAGACCAAACCCGGTAGAGATGGTATAGAACGTTCAAGGGACGGACTGCAAATATCTGGTACACATAATTCATCAGACAAACTCTCTCTTACGGCCGACTTTTATTATTTAAACGCCGAAGACAAACCAGACTTAGGCAGTTACTTTTTACAGGATGAACGTGCTCCAATTAGCAACATTCCTGTTTATGCCCAAGATGAAGACTTCCAAGACTCTAAAGTCAAAACATTTACTTTCAGAGCGGACTATCAATTAAATGATGACACCGTTTTGTACAATACGACTCGATATGGTCAAACTGAAAACGGCTACCTTACCACTGGCGTACGTGGCACTTATCGCGATGAAAGCGATGAGATTGCTCCAGGCGAGTTTACTCTGTCAATGAGCACACATCAGGGCTGGCAGGAGGTCGAGTACTTCGCTAACCAATTTAACCTTATACATACAAATACTCTTGGTGGACTAAAACATAAGTTTGTAGCAGGGGTAGAGTTCAGCAAAGAAAACGTCGATAACGGCTTTTACGAAATTGGCTATAACAGTGACACGAATTGTCAGATCAGTGGCAGACGTGGAGTATCAGGCGGATATTGTATTCTTGATGCAAATGGTCAAGTCATCAAAGACATGAATAGTCTAATGAATCGCAGTTTTGCAGTGGGTGACAAGGATGCTCAATTCTCAATTTCCACTGTTTCTACCTATTTAATGGACACGATAGAATTAAATGATAAAACTCAAGTATTTGTAGGTATCCGTCAAGACAGTTTTGACTATGAAAATGATGTAGTAAGCCGTGGTGAGCCTATGTTATTTGATTATTCAGATGATATGTATAACGGTCACTTAGGCGTACTTTATAGTTTAACGGATAGTTCAAATATCTATTTTAACTACAGCACCGCGACAAACATAAATGGTGGAGAGTCAGACTTAGGGGCAAACTGTGGATACGGTGGTTTGTGTGGTGACCCAGAGCAGGCTCGCCAATCAGAACCTGAGTTAGTTGAGAACGTCGAAGTTGGAATCAAGTGGGGCCTATTTGATGAGATGTTGGTCGCGAATGCTGCATTATTCCAAATTACCAAAGATGATGTTATGGAAAGTATCGGTGATGACTATTCAACACTTGGAACTCTTAATACGGGTAAAAACCGAGTCGAAGGAATTGAATTGGGGCTTGCTGGAGACATCTCAAATACGCTAAGTATTCAAGCCTCAGCTTCTATTATGGACTCTGAAGTTTTGGATTCTCATTTTGAAGAAAATGTTGGTTTGGCGTTGAGTAATTTGGCTGAAAAAAGTTGGTATGTGCAGTTGCGCTATCAACCAAATGAAATTTGGTCGTTTGGTGGAGATTACTCTGGTCAAAGTGAAATGTATGGCGGTCAGCCAGATTCAGCAGCAGGTTATAATGATGAGCTTGGTGATTACAGTATTGTGGTGCCTAGTTATCAAGTGCTGAACTTATTTGCTAATTACAACGCAACAGAGGACTTAACATTGAAGCTAAACCTAGGTAATGCATTGGATGAAGAGTATTGGACGGCTGCGTATCGTTCTGGTTCGTTTATGTACCTTGGTGATGCACGTACTGTCAGACTAACGGTTAATTATCAATGGTAATCATTGAATCCTTACTGACATCGAATGATCTTGAGTCGGTTCGTTCCCAGCTAGCGCAAGCTAGCTGGGAGTCGGGTAAGAAAACGGCAATGGGTATGGCTGCATCTGTGAAAGAAAATACTCAAGCTAATAGGGATGATCCGATTGTTGAACAATTGAGCAATGCGTTATTGAGTCGCTTTGGGCAAAACTCTACGTTTGTTTCGGCAGCATTACCTCACAAGATTTTTCCACCTTGTTTTAGTCGCTATGTCGAGTCAGAACATTATGGATTTCATGTCGATGCCGCGATCATGCGTTTTCCCAAAAGTAACCAAGTTTTGAGAAGCGACTTGTCAATGACGCTGTTTTTGAATGAACCTGATGAATATGAAGGGGGTGAGCTGCAAATTCAGACTGAGTTTGGGGAACAACGCGTCAAACTTAATGCGGGGAGTGCGGTGCTTTACCCATCGAGTAGTCTTCACAAAGTGACGCCCGTAACTCAAGGTACTAGGCTTGTTGCGATTACTTGGATTCAAAGCATGGTCTCTAACGAGAGCACAAGGACAACACTTTTTAACTTAGATCAAACGTTGCAAGGTTTAGCTCAAGAGGGAAAGGCAAGTAGGGAGCACTTAGATAGTCTTCACAATGTTTATCATAATTTAGTGAGACAACAGGCAGAAATTGGCTAATCAATTTGCCCACATAGACCTAGAGTATTTATTGTAAAAAAGCACATCAAGAGATGTGCTTTTTGTTATGTAACGAACGGATTAGAAACGATTAAATACTCTAGTCAAAAAGATATGGCTTTAACTCTTCAATGTTTTTAACAACAACCTGTTGAGCGCGAGGATCGGCATGAACTGTATGGCCGTCAATACGCAATTCTTTAAGTAAGTAGCCTAACAAACAGGCTTGAACATCAATCTCCAACTGGCCGCGTTTCATGCCATAGTCATGTTCGATGACAAGTTGTTGATCGGCTGTTAAACGACGGTCGGCAGTGATGATAACTTTCAGTTTTTTGTTCCACATCTTGTCGTCTTCGCGACCAAATTTGGCTTTACCACGCTCTTTTTCAGGCTTGCCAAAAAATCGTGTCAAAACAAAATCTCTAAAGTCTTGATTCTTCTCACAATAGGCACGTACGTGCCAGCGATTAGTCGCATAAACAATAGAATGCGGACATATGACGCGTCCATCTGGTTGCGGATCATTAACCGAACGGTAGTCTACTTCGAGGCGATGGTTGTGTTCACAAGCTTGGATAAGTGCACGTAAGACGACCGGCTCAATATGACGACTAGGTACAGGGGAGCCGTAAGTATGAGTATCGGCTGAATTTAGTCGAGATAATGAGGCTTCCAACATATAGTTATGCAGAGGTAACTGTAGATATTCATCTGCTTGACCGTAGGTAAGCATAGGCTTGAACTTTTTGGTCGGAATATACGCTTTTTGACGATGGCAGTACTCTAAGTTGTTTGGTGCCACTTCAGTGCGGTATTTAGAAATATCACGCGATGCCTGTTGGCGTTGAATTCCAAAAGCATTCATCAAGTGGTGACTATTTACTTTGCCTTCCCATAAAGCCACGACTTCAATAAGTCTAAGGCGCATCAATAAGTCAAATTTAAATGAGTTTCCAGTATTTGGCATGGGTGTCCCTGTTTTAGCTAATCCAACGGTGAACAGTGTAAACCGAAAAGTGTACTTTTGTACATTACATCAATTTGTTGTGATTGCATACGTAATAAAAATAGACATATGACGAACAATAGGAATAGTAAGATGAACATTATTCATTATTTTGTTCCTGATAGGGGGAAATGTCATGCACTATTTTATTACGTGTTTATATATCCAGTTATTGCTTGATATTCATTGAAAAATATAATGTAAATCATAGGACGACGAGACACAAGGATGTGGCCCTAACAACTTGATTAGGGCCAGTGTCGAATGTTCCTTCTGATCATTCAAATCGTTTAAGTATTCACTTTAATAATAATGACTTTAGCGCAGGGAAGTCATCTTCACAAAACTCTGTATGACTGTCTAATTCCATCGCCAACCTCAGCTTTTCTGGCATCGTTATGGAAGACTGTAAAACATCTTCTACGACTTCTTTAAATTTAGCCGGGTGCGCTGTTGCTAAAAATATGCTTTGCTCCTGCGCAGAGCTAATGTACTTAGGCGCGGTCTTGATTGCATGGTAAGCAACCGCTGCGTGTGGCTCCGCGGTGTATCCAATAGATTGAAGCTCTGTAAGGGCTCGCTTCGTTTCTTCTTCTGACACCGAAATACCGACTAAATCAGAAATCGGCCATTGCATCTTCTCAAAGATAGCCTCAACACGAGGCCAGTTACTAGGATCGGCCACGTCCATGGCATTTGAAATTGTAGCCACAGTAGGATTAACGTGCCAAGTTTGTTCGTTAAGGTATCGAACGACGGTGTCGTTGCTATTAGTAGCAGCAATGAAACGTTTGATTGGTAGTCCCATTGCTTTGGCGAATAAACCCGCGGTTAAGTTGCCAAAGTTACCGCTTGGAACGGCAAACGTTGGTGCAGTATCGGCATTGAGTTCAAAGCCTTGGGGCTGTTGTTGAACAAACTGTGATACAGCCTCAAAGTAATAGCAGACCTGGGCAAGTAAGCGACTTATGTTGATGGAGTTTGCCGAGTTTAGCCCAAGTTCTGAGGTGATTTGCTCGTCTTCAAAAGCCAGTTTGACCAATCGCTGACAAGCATCAAAGTCGGACTTGACGGCAACGGCTGAAATATTTTGACCAAGTGTTGTGAACAAGCGCTTTTGTGGTTCTGAAATTTTTCCATCTGGGTATAAGACGATAACATTGATGTTATCGATTTGATAAAACGCATCCGCGACTGCAGCTCCTGTATCACCTGATGTGGCCGTTAGTATCGTCATAGGGTTATTTTTGGCGATAGCGCCAAGAATTTGAGCCATGAAGCGGGCACCAAAATCTTTGAATGCCAGTGTGGGACCATGAAAAAGCTCCAAGCTCATGGTGTCGCTAGTGACAGGAATTAATGGCGCATCGAAGATAAAAGCCTTGTTGACGATATCTTTAATTTCTTCAGCGGAAAATTCATCGCCAATCCAGGCACTGATGATCTTTTGGCAACGCGTTAAGAAGTCGACGGACAGTAAGTCATCAATATCTTCTAAGGTTGGAATATGGCTTGGAAAAAACAGTCCTCTGTCTTTACCAAGTCCCATAACACTGGCTTCTTTAAATGAAACTTTTTGTTCTGGATGCTTTAAGTTGTATAGCTGCATCTTTTTTCCTTTCCAATTAGGATGTTTGTTAAATGCGACTGATTTGTTTAACCGTTCGCTTTAATCTAAGTCGCTTTCTTTTGTGTAACGCCATTGTGTCTCAGTTATGAGACTTCAGGGGCTAGCACTCGAGAGCCTGTCATGTCTATTTTGCAAAGATGAGAAAACCCACCAAGCGTCGGTTTTACATATACTTCATTGAGTGTAGCTTGAAGTTTTTTTGCTTTGCCCAAGTCATTAGCAATTGCAAACATAGTCGGGCCACTACCAGAAATGCCAGAAGCTAATACATCGAGTTTTACAAGTGTTCTTATGGCTTGTTGGTAACCCGGAATAGTGGATGCTCGGTAGGGTTCCGCAATAACGTCTTTAATACATGATGCCGCCAATGTTTCATCTTTCTGATAGCAAGCATGGACAAAACTCGCCAAGTTTTGACCAAATTGAATCGCCTTTTGTGTTGAAAGCTGGTCTGGTACTAAAGCGCGCATTTTTTCAGTAGACAATGAGTTGCCAGAATAAGCGACAACCCAATACCAATCCTCAAACACGGGAAGCTTGGTACTGATTTGTTGAGTTTGTTCGAGCATCAGTTGGAGACCACCAAGAAAGCAAGGTGCAACATTGTCATAATGAATTGAGCCACTGATGCTACCTTCAAACTCACCCATAAGTGTAAGTAAGGCATCGTCATCCAGAGGTTTATCAAACGCTATATTCAGTGCATGAAGTGCGGCCACGATTGAGCTGGCACTTGAGCCAAGGCCACTGCCGACAGGTAGGTTCTTAGTTAATTTTATTATAATACTGTGTGGGTTTTTGACGACATGTTCGAGATAATAGTGGGCACACATGACAACAATATTAAGTTTGTAGTCTGTGGGTAATTTATTTGCCCAAGATCCACTGACCTCTAATTCAACATTGTTTTGCTGACTAGGCTCACACAACTCAATAGTAACTACGTCACCAAGTAATGTGCCGTCTATAGGTGTTATCGCCGCGCCAAGAACATCAAAACCGACGCTAACATTACCAATAGAGGCGGGAGCGAATACCGAAATAGCCATTATCTTACCTCACGCAACCAGTTTTGAGTTTTTAATAAATCTGAGAAAATGCCCGCCGCAGTGACTTCGTTACCAGCTCCATAACCGCGAATAACAAACGGCAAAGGTTGGTAATAACGAGTGTAAAAGGCTAAGGCGTTTTCACCACCTTTAACAGAGTACAACGGGTTACTTGCGTCAACGGCCATAAGTCGTACTTTAGCAGTCGGGGTTGTACCGTTATCAATCTCACCCACGTACCGTAAAACTTGATTGCTTTGAGCTGCACTATTGACGAGTTCAGCGATTGCGTCATCTGCCTCAGGTAAACGTGACATGAATGCTTCAACATCACCGGATGCGTCAAAACTCTCGGGCAAAATTGGTTCGATTTTGATGTCTTCCATTTCTAGCTCAAGACCAATTTCTCTTGCCAAAATTAATAGTTTTCTTGCCACATCCATACCGCTCAAATCATCTCTAGGGTCTGGCTCTGTGTAACACTTTTCTCGAGCGATAGCCGTTGCTTCCGAGAACTTTTTACCTTCATCAAGTAAACCAAATATGAAGGAAAGTGATCCTGATAAAATACCATTGAACTGTTCGACTGCATCGCCTGCGACGAGAAGCTTTTTTAGATTGTCAATGACTGGCAAGCCAGCGCCAACGGTTGTTTCATATAAGTATTGGCGACGATGAGCGAGGCTCCTCTGGCGAAGTTCATTGTAAAACGACAAAGATTGAGTGTTGGCCTTTTTATTTGGCGTTACGACATGGCAGCCGTTTTCAAACGCTTGGAGATAATGGCTGGCAACAAATTCACTGGCGCTGCAATCAATTAACACTGGATTAACAAACGATTGAGTCGCCGACCACTTGAGCAGGGCCTCTAGTGACATCTCTTTACTTGCTGAGTTAAATGCCGGTTGCCATTGACTCAAATCTATTCCGTTTGGCTCGATTAACGCTGCCTTAGAGTTCGCTATCGCACAAACGTTAATCTTGATATTTTGTTCGTTAAGCCAATCAGATTGCTGGTGGATTTGAGATAACAATTCTTTACCTACGTTCCCACAGCCAACTAACAGCACGTCAATAGGATGCTGACTATCAAAAAAGGCGCGGTGACTTGCTTTTAGTGCTTTATTGCCTTGGGCCGCATTAACGACTGCTGAAATGGATCGCTCGGACGAACCTTGGGCGATAGCTCTTATGTTTACATCAGCTAAGGCTAAAGCTTTAAAAAAAGTAGCGGCAATGCCTTTATTCGTTTTCATTCCGTCACCAATGACGGATATAACGGAAAGCTGACTTTTCCAAACAACGGGCTCTAGTAGTTTGTTTTTTAACTCTAATGCAAACTCGTGTTCTAATGCTTCTTTCACTTTGGGTGCATCATTTTCATCAATACAAAGTGACAGACTGTATTCTGAGGAGCTCTGAGTAATTAGTGATACAGACGTATTGGTTTGTGCAATCGTGTTCATGATTCGACTTGCCATACCAACTAAGCCTTTCATTGCTGGGCCTGCAATATCAAATAAACATTGACCTTCCAAGTTTGAAATAGCTTTAACGCCCTCTTGATTTTTATCAACGGTATCAATGACAAGCGTACCTGCAGCTTTGGGTTTTAAGGTGTTTTTAATCCGACAAGGAATATTGAACTGTGCCAACGGGGCAATGGTTTTTGGATGGAGAACTTTAGCGCCAAAATAAGATAACTCCATTGCTTCTGCATAACTGAGTATATCAAGTACTTTCGCTTCTTTTACCACTCTAGGATCAGCGTTAAAAATGCCATCTACGTCTGTCCAGATTTCACATGATTTGGCCTTTAAACAAACGGCTAATGAAGCTGCTGAATAATCAGAGCCGTTGCGGCCTAGTGCGACAATTTGGCCCTGTTGGTCAACTGCTGAATATCCCGGCATTACAAGAACGTCAAAGGCGTTAGTTGAGTTGCTATTGCTCTGTTTAGATTTAACAATGCTCTTTTCAATATTTATCGTTGCGTTGAGCTGGTTTTTTGAATCACTGACAAAATAATCTGCAGGGTTTATTAGATCCACACGTAATTCATGGCGTAAGAATTTGGCAATGATCTTTGCCATAAGTCGTTCGCCGCTAGTAAACAATTCGGCTTTTACTGAATCAGGGCACATGCCTAACAAAGAGATTCCTTCACACTTTTTTGTTAGCCATTCGTCATATTCATCGACACTATCTAAAAGCGAATCAGATGCATTACTGTCCTTGTAGTCAGCGTCATTTAGCCCAACAACGATAGATTTAAAAGTTTCACAGATACATTCAATAACTTTTTTATAAGACTCTTTATTTTCGGCTTGGGTAATGGCTTCGATTAACCTATTTGTCACGCCGGCTGGTGCAGAGAATACCGCTGCAACAGGCATGACTTCTTGGCCAATTAGAGTGATGACGCTTTGCACTGAGTCTGCGTTCGCCAATGACGAACCACCAAATTTCATTACTTTCATATGTTCTCCGGTTTCCTTTCCAAATCAATCACAAAGCTTTAGAAACAAAAAAGCCCGCGTTCGAATGGAAGCGGGCTTTGTTGTTAAAAAATAGGTGTCATGAGTCCGCCTCCACACCAGTAATGGTTGTGGTGGTGGTAATCAGGGTAAAAGTTACATTTACAAATTTCATAAACTTACTGTTGCTTCAAATCTAAACAAAGTCAAGAAAAATATTGATTAATTACTCTAATTTTTTATTGGATAAAAGAGGGCGTTATACGGGCTGTTATTTGGAAATTAAGTTTTAAAAAAAACTGCGTCGGCGCTACTTTTCCTAAGAGCGCCGACACAGGGGAGTGGCCGTGCTGGCCTAAGAGTCTTTTGTCTCTGGGGTGAAACTATGTTTGACATTAAACCGCAAAAAACATTTGAAAAATAGACAGTAAATTCCCGGGAGGGTATAGGGGATTTTCCTAGATACTTTCCGCAAGTCCCAATTTATCACTTCTGTCCTTTGCTACTAGACTTAGTGGTGTGAAATTTTACCGAATAAGTACAGCAGAGGTGTTTATGGAAAACTTGATTCAATTAGCAGTTAGCGGTCAAGTGATCGAGATTAGTGGACAAGCTTTTATCCGCAACGAAGACGGTGAGTTAGTTCCATTAGAGTTGCAGCAAGGGTTGCCTGGCGGTACCGAAGTTGTGCTTATAGACGATGCTTACATTCGAGTAGCATCTGAGAACGGTGATGAACTGATATACGATGTAGATAACGCCGATGGCTTTTTATATACATCTGGTTTGGATGATGAGACGGCCCAAGAAGTGGCTGACATTCAAGACATGATTGAAGCCGATGAGGATGGCGAGTTAGACCTTGAAGCAACTGCCGCGGGTCAAGGCGGCCAGGGCGGAGGCCAAGGTGCCACAGTCATTGAAAATAGCGATCAAGAAACAATTGCAAGCAGTCGTTATGATACAAATCTAGAAGCAAACCAGTCGAGTAATGGCGCGCCAGAAGATACTAACCAAGACTTTAATCAAACTGCCCCTCAAGCCCAAGATGATTCGGCGGCAACATCTGAAGACAACTCTGTCGCCATTAATGTTTTAGACAATGACACCGATGCTGAAGGTGACGAATTAACATTGACAGATGCTGTGGCAGAGAATGGTACCGTTGAAGTGAGTGAGGACGGAACAATTGTTTACAATCCGGATCCAAACTTTAATGGTACTGACACTGTCACGTACTCGGTAACAGACAGTAATGGTGACTCGTCTACAGGGACGCTAACAATTAGTGTTTCTCCAGTTGAAGATCCTACAGTGATTCAACAGAACCCTCCAACGACATTGCAAGCAGATGAAACCGATGCGTCAGGTCAAGTCATAGCATCTGATGCAGACGATCCTGATTTGAGCGTTGTACCAAATACAACGTTAGGGTCGACGGGTGAATTTACGATTGATGAAAACGGCAACTGGACTTATACACTAAATGAAGACTCAGCGGCTGCATTAGCTGAGGGTGAAGTACAGACAGAATCATTTACCGTAGAGCTAACAAACGGTGTCACGACTGAAGTAGTAATAAACGTAAATGGTACAGACGACTTGCCAGTTGTAAGTTTGGGAAGCGGTACGGTTACTGAGGATACGGTAACAAGTGTTAGTGGCCAGTTAACGGCTGAAGACCCTGATAATCCTGACCTAGCGTTTGTTGAGGTTAACACTGGCGGTGCATATGGTGACTTAGTTGTTGATGAAGATGGCAACTGGACGTACACCCTGAATGAAAACGCCGAGGTTTTACAAGACGGCGATGAGCAAGTTGAAACGTTTGTAATTTCATTAAACGATGGAACAACAACAGAAATCAACGTCACAGTCCAGGGAACAGGCGGCCAAGCAACAATAGTCGACAATGAAACGACACCCACCACCGGTGAAGTAATCATCGAAAACCCATCTTCACCGGACGTGACAACAGTCGCTGTTTCTCAAGATGGTGACTATGGTACGTTGACGGTAGACGATAACGGTAATTGGACGTTTGTTGTTTCTGACAATGCAAGAGAGTTAGCTGAGGGAGAGTCGGCTTCTGAAGTTTTTCAAGTTCCTCTGAGTGACGGTACTACGGTCGAAGTAGTGATCGATGTTCAAGGGTCAGATGATGCACCTGTAATCAGTCAGGGCACTGCAAACGTAACCGAAGATACAAACCCAACTGACTCAGGAACGTTGACGGCTTCTGATATTGATAATCCTGATTTGGCGTTTGTTGCAGATACAATTGTTGGTACCTATGGCGAGTTAGTTGTTGATACTGATGGCAATTGGACCTTTACAGCAGGTCCAAACGCGCAAACCTTGGCTGGTGGTGAGCAACAAACCGAGGTTTATACAGTCTCACTTAACGATGGCAGCACGACGACTGTTTCAGTTAATCTAACTGGTACAGACGATGCTCCTGTTATTTCATCTACTACAGCTGATGTGACTGAAGATTCGGCGCCAACGGCTTCAGGTCAGTTGACGGCAAGTGACATAGACAACCCTGATTTAAGCTTTGTTCCTGAAACTATTTCGGGTCAGTATGGGGAGGTTACCGTCGATGCAGATGGTAATTGGACATTTACGACGACGGCTGGTGCAGATTCATTAGCTGGTGGCGAACAGCAAACTGAAATTTATACGATTACGCTCTCTGACGGCAGTACGACAGAAGTGTCCGTAAACTTTACCGGTACGGATGATGCACCGGTTATTTCGGTTGGAACGGGAAGCGTAGTTGAAGACACTCAACCAACAGCGACAGGCCAACTTACTGCAACTGACGCTGATAATCCTGACCTTGCATTTGTCGCTTCAAATCAAGCGGGTGCTTATGGTGACTTGACGGTGGATGCTGATGGGAATTGGACCTATCAAGCTAATGCAAACAGCCAAGCTTTGGCTGAAGGCGAAGTACAAGTCGAAACGTTTACGGTCGCGCTTAATGATGGCAATACGACTTCCATTGAAATTACGATAACAGGCACGGATGAGGCACCGGTTATCAGCTCTGACGTAGCGAACGTAACAGAAGATACAGATCCAGTTGCAACAGGCACGTTAACGGCCATTGACGGAGACAACCCTGATCTCGCGTTTGTTGCGGAGTCTATAACTGGCACATACGGTGAACTGGTGGTTGATGCAGACGGTAACTGGACGTTTACAGCGGGGCCGGGAGCACAAGGCTTAGCCGGTGGTGAGCAACAAACAGAGGTGTATACCGTTTCTTTAAACGATGGTAGCACAACGACCGTCACCGTTAATTTGACCGGAACCGACGATGCACCAGTGATCGGCACTGGCTCTGGTACTGTAGTTGAAGATACACAACCAAGTGTTTCTGGCACAGTGGATGCCAGCGATGCAGACAATCCAAATTTAGCATTTAATGCCGGCTCGCAAACAGGCACTTATGGTGAACTAAATATAGATAGTAATGGTAACTGGACGTATACACTCGATGAAACGGCTTCGAACGCGCTTCAAGGTGGCGAGCAAGCGACAGAATCATTCACTGTTACCTTAAGCGATGGCAGCACCACGACAATCAATGTTGGAATTACGGGCACAGATGACCAACCTGTTGTTTCGGCAGGCGTTGCTACCGTAAATGAAGATGACCCAGTTGTTACAGGTCAATTAAATGTTGTTGACCCAGATAGCCCAACCGCAAGTTTTGTGGCAGCCAACCAAACGGGAACTTATGGTGACTTTACGGTTGATGCCGATGGTAATTGGTCGTATCAACCTAATGCCAATGCTCAAACGCTTGGCGCTGGTGCTCAGCAAGAAGAAATCTTTACCGTTGCACTCAATGACGGTACGACGACAACCGTCACAGTTACCGTCACCGGTAGCGACGATGCCCCTGTTATTTCAACAGCGACAGCCGCAGTCACTGAAGATTCGTCACCAACCGCTTCAGGTCAATTAACCGCATCAGATGTGGATGACCCAGGTTTAGCGTTCGTACCAGAAACAATTACTGGAACGTACGGTGAGGTAGTGGTTGATGCAGACGGCAACTGGACGTTTACAGCGGGGCCGGGAGCACAAGGCTTAGCCGGTGGTGAGCAAC